>JAUXXY010000051.1 GCA_030684735.1 Bacteroidales bacterium
CAGGGTTCAAGCCCCAGGGTTCAAGCCCCAGGGTTCAAGCCCCAGGGTTCAAGCCCCAAGGTTCAAGCCCCAAGGTTCAAGCCCCAAGGTTCAAGCCCCAAGGTTCAAGCATGAAATGATTTTGCTATAAAAGAATTAAAAATGGAAAGGAAGAATGATTTATGTGAGAGGTTGATGTTATTTGCATTGGAGGTTATTCTGTATTTGCGTACGGTTAGGAATACCGTGGAAACGATGGACATGAAAAGACAACTAATCAAAGCGGCAACCTCAAGTGGAGCAAATTATGAAGAATCGCAGGGTTCTCCAACAAAACCTGATGTCAGAACCAAAATTGGCATATATCGCTCAAAGAAATGCGTGAGGCAAACTATTTCATTCGAATTTTTAACCTGCTAAAGCTAGGCGATACTGAAAAAAGTGATCAATTGCTAAAAGAGTCATCAGAACTAAAGCTAATTCTGGCTTCAATCATGAACAAACTTATGCTTCCGCTCGTTTTTCTTTCCTGTGTCTAATGCAATACCCATGGTCTATAAAGTCTGAATCTGGTTTTTTGGGCTTGCCCACCAGTTGGTAGATCTAGTCCTTGGTATTAAGTCTTTGAATTTGGACCTTGGAATTTGAAACTTGAAATTTTAAAACATCCCGCAATGAAACACATCATCATTCTTGCCGACGGTGCTTCGGATTATCCCATTAAACAATTGGGCGAAAAAACCCCTCTCATGATGGCCAAGCTTCCTAACATTGATGCATTGTGTGCTAAAAGTCGCTGTGGATTGTTTGCTTCGGTTCCTCCCGACATGCCACCCGGCAGCGAGATTGCCAACCTTGCGGTGCTTGGATATGATGTACATGAAGTATATCAGGGCCGCGGAGTGCTCGAGGCAGCCAGTATGGGTGTGCAAATTGCAGATGATGAGCTTGCCATGCGCTGCAACCTTATAAGCGTTGATGTCGAAGGCAGGATTAAAAATCACAGCGCCGGGCATATCACTACCCCTGAGTCGCAAGAACTCATTGCTTTTTTAAATCAAAAGTTAGCCAACAAGCAGTTCCGTTTTTATCCAGGGGTGAGTTACCGCCATCTGTTTGTCATAAAAAACGCTTCTGACCAGATCCATTGCACCCCACCCCACGATGTGCCGGGAACCCCATTCAGAGAAGTGATGGTGAGGAGCAACACACATGAAGGCATACGCACCGCAGATGTACTTAACGAGATGATCTTGAAGTCACAAGCTTTGCTGCCAAACCACCCGGTAAATAAAGCACGTGTGGCAGCAGGCAAAGACCCGGCCAACTCGGTTTGGCTCTGGTCGCCGGGCTACCGGCCTCGGATGAAGACTTTCATGGAACTCTACGGCAAAACCGGAGCAGTGATCTCAGCCGTTGACCTGATCTATGGAATTGGTGCTTATGCTGGCTTCGAACCTATCAAGGTCGAAGGATCCACGGGATTGTATGACACCAATTATGAAGGAAAGGCCCAGGCTGCTGTTGATGCCCTGAAACGTGTTGACCTGGTGTATCTGCACATCGAAGCCAGCGACGAAGCCGGCCATGAGGGTGATGTTGACCTGAAGATTCGCACCCTTGAATATCTTGATCAACGGGTAGTTAAATATATAGTTGAAGAAACAGGACAAATGGATGAACCTGTGGCCATTGCCATCTTGCCCGACCATGCCACACCGTGTGAATTGCGCACCCACGTGCACGACCCTGTTCCATTCATGATCTATCATCCTGGCATGGAACCGGATATGGTTATGGAGTATAATGAGGAGGCTGTGAAAGAAGGATATTACGGTCTGTTGCAGGGCAATGGGTTTATAAAAGCGTTCCTTCAAGTGTAAGCATCAAATGGTGTTATTGCAAAATGTTAAATATCAAGAAGATACTTGTAATCTGCTGCAACCTGTTATACCTGGTTTTTTCGCAACATATTACTTTAGCACAGGAGCGAACGGTCATTGAGTTTTGCAGCGAAGTGCCTGCCATCTCAGATTTTATTGTTCAAATCGAGCCTCATTCATCAAGCAGGGTGCAATTCACTGCTGCTGGATGGAGGATACCTTCCGGACAATATGTGAAGATTGAAATACCTTACTCTCCATTCGAGATGGCAATAAGTGAGGTAAGACTTGGGTTTGCCTGGAGTGGGGGAGTGGTGTCAGGTTTGTTTCAGGGTTTTGCAAATAAGCACAACCTACACCTGGTCTTTGAAGAAATGATCCTTCCTAAAGAAACACAAAAACGCATTTATGCCGATATGCATGGCAGAGGGTATGAATTCAGAATAGTGACTCACTATCATCAACGCTCTGAACAAACTTATTTGCTGCTTCAATCCCTCATCATTTTTTGGGAACCCTTAGGAGGCGACTCAAAAGATAAAACTCCCGAAGAATAATTATAACTCACAGACTAATAATATGTTAAAAGGAAGAATTGCACTTATTACTGGTGCTTCGCGCGGAATTGGAAGAGCCATTGCCATCGAACTGGCTTCACAGGGAGCAAATGTTGCACTTCATTATCACCAAAACCGGTCTGCTGCTGAAGAAACCTTCGCACTTTTGAAAGGTAGAGGACATCTCATGGTGCAAGCCGATTTATTCTCTGCATCAGGGGTCGCACGATTGGCCGGCGAGGCTATGAAGCATTTTGGCCATATTGATATACTGGTAAACAACGCGGGTGTTTATATCGAGAAACCTATGCTCACCATGAATTTTGAAGAATGGAAAAAGAGTTGGGACCAAACCATTGCCCTCAACCTCGATGCACCGGCACATTTATCTTATCATGTTGCCAGGCGGATGATTGCAGATGGGGGTGGCCGTATTATCAACATCACCTCACGTGGCGCTTTCCGCGGTGAGCCCGATGCACCTGCTTACGGTGCCAGCAAAGCAGGGCTGAACAGTTTTAGCCAATCACTGGCCAAAGCACTAGCGCCCGGTAATGTGCTGGTGTTTGCTGTGGCTCCTGGTTTTGTAGAAACCGACATGGCACAGCAAGCTCTCCAAGGCCCACGGGGTGAAGAGATCAGGGCACAAAGCCCGCTGAACCGTACTGCTTCGCCCGCCGAAATTGCCAACCTGGTGGCCTACCTGGCAGGCGACGCCCCAGCCTATCTCACCGGAAGCATCATTGACATCAACGGGGCATCGTATTTGAGGAATTGAGGTCTGTAGCAAGAAGAACGAAGCTGGATGGACATAGTTTCAACATTTCCCCTCCCTTAGCTGTAACACTTATTAGTAGTCTATCTCTCTATCTCGCCACCACAAACTTCACCCTTCCCACCGGCCTGCCCTCGCTATATATCACCGTTACATACATACCCGCAGGCCAGTGGCTTACATTGGTGGTGCTTTCTTTTTGCCCTTTGGCTATGTGGGCTTCGTACTGCTGCATCCCAAGCAGGTTATAGCATTTGAGCGCTATGTTTTTGTGATGCTCCGTATTCTCAAAGGCAAAGGTGACGTTGTCCCTGGCAGGGTTGGGATAAACAGCAATGGGGATGGTTTTGATGCTTGCATAATATTTGTCAGGTGTGGGGATATCCTCGGTTCCTACCCACACCATGCAATCGCTCATATCAATGGTGCCCGATTGGATAGGGTGGGGGCATAGGCTGTCGTAAACCCGGGGGGTTGTATCAACAGGAACGGATTGGAGGTTATGGTCAATTTTGTACAAGTAGATACTGCTATACGTACTGTTTATCTTTACCGGTATCCCAATAACATATTTATTATCATATGTTTTTGTCATTTTGCTATTCCCGGCGTAATGTCCTTTCATTGTATAGTTATAAACGTTACCAGCTATGTCATAAACAATTTCTCCAAAATAAGTTTGGGGATATATGCCAAGATAAACTGGAGATAGAAATAGACTATCATTTATTCTTGCCGCTGTTGTGATTATATTAAGATCAAAACTTGGCCCAATGGCATTATTTAGTATTTGTTTATAACCAAGCTCCTGGCCATTTATATCGAAAAACATCAATATAGAAACTTTTTCAACACCAGGCAACCATCGCTCTCCAACCCCCATAAGTACAGTATCATCTACGGGGATAGTATAATAGGCTTTGCCATGTATTGCATCTAATGGAGCAAACGGCAGTATCCATTTTTCTTTAAACCTACTATCAATACCTATAAAGAAAAGCCTGAGAAAAACATGACTTGGATTGTTAGGGTACGGCCAATAGCAATAGCCAGAGAGATAATATTCGTTGTTATGTTCTATCATACTATAAATCACAGGCCCCCTCAGCAATGGGTAATTGCTAAGAGAGGCATATACGTTTTGCCATAAAACATCGCCATCTGCATTGAAGCCAGTCAGGAAAACCCGGTCAATTAATTGCGCGGTAGAATAATTCAATGATACGATGATTTCGTTATTTTTATTTATTACCATTCCCGTAACCCAACCATGCAAATAGGCTTGCTTAGTTAGTGTTTTACACCAGACTTTTTCGCCACAGGCATTAAACTTGGCTACAAATGGCCATGCCTGGTCATTATTAACAAATAAGCCACCGATATATCTATTACCCTCAGTATCAATTCTTACATGCCAGCCATTTATGGCGTTTGAACTATATGTCAGGGTTCTTTGCCATAAAATACTACCGTTAATATTTGTTTTAACATTCCAGCCAATTGAAGGCTGGTTTGTCCAATGTGCTCCCTCGATATAATATCCTCCATCGTAATACTCAATAAGATCATTGGGCGCTTCATTGCGGTTTGACAATCCGATATACACTTCCCATTCGGGTTGCTGGGCATAGTTAGTAAGGAATAAACCATTGATTATAAGTAAAATAATTGCTCGTTTCATAACTTTCGTATTAATTACAGGCTGCCTTAATAGCTGATCTATCAAGGCAGCCTGCAGGGTTTCATTAATCCGCGATCGTAAACTTTACGCTTTGTGTAATCTTGGTTCCTGTTTTCAGGGTAGCCACGTATAAACCCGATTTCCATTCTCTAACATCGAGTGTAATTTGGTCTTGCATGTGCTTGATTAGTACGGATTGCATTCGTTTGCCGCTTATATCCGTAAACTCAATCACTCCATTGCCTTGGGCAGGCAGCATATATTCGGCAATGATATATCCCCTGGCCGGGTTTGGAAAAACAATGAGGCGCGTTGGAGTTTCTGAGTTTTTCATGGCCAGGCTGCGCTGCGCCAGCGCCTTTGATTTAAACAAATCGGGCAACAGGATGGGTTCATCATATTCCATCATGCCAAGTGTCAGCAGAATATTGCGTGCATACACCGAGGCCATTCCCGCCTGCGTGGCTTCCATAACCGCAATGCTGAGTAGTTGCTGGCTGTCTAATTCAAAAATACTTTTTTCATCTTGCATAAGTGAGGCCAGTAGTGAACAGAAACCCGTGAGTTGTTGATGTGCCGTTTGCTGTGCTTGGGTCAGGGTAAACTGCTGGGGGATGTTGTTCATGATGGCTAACCCCTGATCCGGGCTACTACGTTCGAGCAGCAGGAATGCCAGGTTGTATTTTGAAGAAAGGCTGTTATCATTAGCCCATAACCATGCAAGGCTGTCGGTGTTTTCATTGTAAACTCTGGCAAGGGCATTCACTGCCCTGGCTTTTTCGAGCGCAAAGCGTGCCAGCCGCGACTCGGTTTGCTCCCTGGCCGAAACAATGCTCTTGCCTTGCAGAATCTGGGCTTTCATATAGCCGGGCAGGGGTATCCAGCGCTGGTCTAACTTTTCCATCAACGCTTCCGACTTGGCCGTGTGGGGGTTGGCCACCATCATATCGCGGATCATGGCGCCGGGCAGCACATTCTCCTTGAAGATGGCCGTGCCTACCACTGTGTCGCTCAGGTAGGGCGATTTGCTCATCAGCTCACTGTATACCTGCATGGCTTCGGGCGGAAAGCTCATATTCACATCCATCTGCAAACCGGCGGTATTACCTCCGTCAATCAGCAGGGCGAGAATCTGGTGAGTCGAATCAATCTTTTGCTGCGTTCCTGAAATTTGTTCTTTCAGTGTTGCTGACTGCGACCCGCCATTACCACTTTCTAACTTAGATGGGCAACCAGTTGCAGGTGACCAGGGTGGGCTAAAGGGAAGCCCTACCTTGGTAACCGTATTTTCGGTATAATCAATCGGTTCGACTCTACCATAACCAGATTCATAATTGCTTGGATAGTAATATGTAATATGCGCACCCTCGTTGTTGATGTCATCAAAATCGTCGGGCATTTCTGGATGAATATGGAACAGGTTTCCGGCCATGGCTTGCGGCTGCGGCAAACCTGCTCCCTGGTTGGCAGCAATGCCACGATTGCTCAAGTAATCGGAATTAACTATCAAAATGTCGGCATTGCATACTATAAAATCGTTGCAAAGAATTTGTAAACCAACCCCTGTTGCGGGGTTTCTATTTATCCCTTGCGCCGATATACCCATTTCGAGCTTCTCAAAACGATTACGATAGATCTCGTTGGGGTCGGTGCCCGAATTGTTTACAATCAGCCCGATGCCTTTGGGGGTTGTGCCATCATGCTTAAAGTCGTTATCCTCAATCCAATATCCGGTGCAGTAATCTAAGTACATTCCATAGCCTCGATTCATAAAGGGCGTGTTGATGATGAAACGGTTGGAGGTAACTCGTGCATTGGTGATGCCGCTCAGGTACAGGCCACTTAAATTATTTTTAAACTCTGTATGCCGGATATCCGCATAGCGCGTAGGGCTGGTGGCCGTAACATATACGCCGTAGATAAGGCCTTCAAATTTTCCATACTCCCAGTTGATGCAGGGATCAAAAATATCGAGGCATTTGCCTTGTATTCTTACAAACGAATTGGCGCTGCGAATACCGCTTTGGTAATATTCCAGTCCTGATTGATTCAAAAAGCGGCAGGCGGTAAATGCAATCCCGTTTATTCCGATTATCGTAACGAAATAAGCATTTTGCGGGCCTTCCGGCCGATTGCCATCGGTAACAAATTCGCAGTTGGTAAAACTGCTGAGGCTATTATAATTGTCGTAGGTGAAGAACTGAACTGCATACACATTGTTGATGAATTTTGCATCAGTGGCCTGCACAATGCCACCTGTGTAACCTGGTATCCAGCCTCCTGTCTCTTCATCGGTACGGTTGGTATAAATGCCCATCGAAGACTTTTCGACTGTGCCGCCGTTGATGACCCGCACCCATCCCTGGTTTGAAGGGGGGATTTGGCCCAAGGCGGTGTTGCCCCACACTTCGATGCCGCGCCAGGGGTCAGAGCAGGCTGAGGTGATAATGCCTCCGTCAATGATGAGGCGAGCACCCCTTTTCACAATAATTTTATGTTGTGGTTTCATTCTAATGGTACATCGGATTGTAAGTACTGAACCAGGTTCAATGATTAAATCCCCTGCCATGGTGTTGTGATATGTCCACACAACATTACGCCCTGTTTCTATTACGAAAGCATCGCCTGCTACATCACAATCATTGTTGATCACGGTAGCTCTAATGTTTCCGGCATTTCCTGAAAGATAATAATGCATCTTTCCTATCTGACATTGGGAGAATGAACCCCCTGTGCTTGGATAGAGATCCATATAATTATTAGATGTTCCCTGAAAAGGACAATTATACCCAAATGGGTCATTATCAAAGCAATCA
>JAUXXY010000060.1 GCA_030684735.1 Bacteroidales bacterium
AGGCTGTGCGGAAGACTTTACGGACAGACGCTATATACGATCGGAAAATTGTGAGATTACGATTGGTGCGAAGCTTCAACAACAGCAGGATCAACCATGATTCGGCCACAATATTCGCAAACGATAATCTTCCTGTTTTCAGCGTTGGGACACCCTAAAATTTTTCATGGCGATATCGTATAGTTCTTTCTGTTTTTCATCCATGGTAAGCAGCCTGTTTTTAGTATGCTTTGATTCTGGCAGGGTGTAAGTTACCTGATACATATTGTGTGTTAACTCTGAGGCTTCCTTCAACGACAGAGATGATTTTTCCTCAAATAGCACTCGCTCCAGTTCTTTATAAATACTATATGCTGCAAACGAGATACAAATATGCGCTTCTATTCTGTCGCGCAATCTGTGATAAATAGGGCGTATCCTCAAATCGGTTTTCGACATTCGAAAAGCCTTTTCTATATGCCAAAGGTTCTTGTAGTTCTCCATTACCTGGTCATCGGTGAGTTTTGTGTTTGTGATGTAGCCTTTCAGGCCGTCCCACTCTTGGTCTTTATTGTATTTTTCATAATCAATTTCGATGGATATTTCGCCATTTAATTTTAGATACTTGTTATACCCTTTATTGTTGATATTGGATTTAGTGAGCCTGCCTGCTTTTATCTGTTTTTCGAGACGGCTAAGACCTCGTTTGCGGTTATATGCATCCTTTTTTGATCTACTGCTCGAATAATTGACGATAAGCCTTGTTACGTCCTTCTTTTTAATGCAGATCGTAGCCTCATCACTAAAGAAATGACTTAATATTTGTGCCTTGATTTTTTCTGATTCATTCTTTACCCGTGCTCCGATGATGTATTCGTACCCCTTTTCCTCCAAAGCTTTGATGTTCTCGTTTGACAGCAATCCGGCATCGGCAATTACAACTGGCTTGCATAATTTGAACTTCTCACTCATTTTCTCAATAAACGGAATGAGTGTATGTCCTTCGTAAGTATTACCTTCATATATATCATACGCAATAGCATAGCCGCCTAATCCAACAAGCAATCCTATAAAAATCTGTGGGTTCTGGTGTTTCCCATCCTTTGAAAATCCGGTCTTGCGCAGATCATCTTCATCGCTGGCTTCAAAATACAATGTGGTCATATCGTAGAACACAACACTCATGTTCCCTTGCAGAACCTGCAATGTGCGCGCAAAAGAAATTTGCTCAACCTGTTCCTTTAATTTGTTGTTCAGTTTATCTAAAAACCTGTAAACGGCATCAATATCAAGTGTTACACCTTGGTAGCGGAATAGATAATCAATTGTTTTTAACTTGCTTAAGGGAAACGCCAGACGCGAGATAACCAAATGGCGGAACATCTCATTGTCAATCTTTCCGAACCCGATAAACTCGAAAATACGGCCAAATATCAACTCCGGGCCAACTGTCCTGATGCTTGAATTGGTTAGCAAAGAAAAAGCTTGATCAACCATTTCATCTTTTCGAGAAGGGAAAAGTGAAGATTGTTGGCTGAGTTCTTCGATTTGCTGTTTTGCCGTAAGCATACGGCCATGAGCATCTTGCATACGTTGTCTGTTCGTCAGAATTTTGTCGGCAAAAATTAGTATGAGCAGACAAGAAAAACAGGATCAAATGCTATTGCTGGTTCAGCGATGGCATCAAAGTGGTATGAGCCAGGCATTATTTTCTCAATCCAATGGTGTTAAACTCTGTACACTCCGCTACTGGATTGATAAAAGCCGGCAAAAAAACGATAACTCCGAGGAGTTCATCCAGATCAACAACCCATTGAGTTCAGGCATTTGCCTTCGCTATCCCAACGGTGTTGAGCTCCTGCTTTCGGTTCAAACACCAATAGGGATGCTCAAAGGCTTAGTCAATCTCTTTTGATGTATGTTTTCGATCACCTCGGCCAGGTATTTTTTGTATCGTGAGCCAACTGATATGCGTAAGAGTTTTGACGGACTCTGCGGATTGATCAGCGGACGTTTAGGCCATAATGCCATGAGTAGCGACCTGTTCATCTTTATCAACAAGCCCCGCAACCGCATCAAATTTTTGCGGTGGGAGCCTGGTGGGTTTGTGTTGTTTTATAAACGCCTGGAGAAAGGAACTTTTGAGTTGCCAAAAGCACAAAATACTTGCCTTAGTCAGACAATAGAATACAGCGAATTGGTAATGATCGTTACTGGTATATCGTTGGAATATGCAAAAAAAAGAAGACGTTTTTATCAACAAAATATTGTTGGTAACTTAAGCTTAAAATAAACATTATCAATCACTTAGTTTTGTAAATTTGTTTCATGATACCCCATGAAGCAGTCAGCATTTCGCCAGCAGAATACCAGCAAATAATTGCCGGAAAAGATGCTCAGATTGCCTTGCTTAAGCATCAGCTTGACGAATTAAAACGACTGATCTTTGGCACTAAAAGTGAACGGTTTATTCCCGTAGATCCACAGCAGGGAACTCTGTTTGATCTTCCTGCCGGCCAGGCACCCGAACTGCCTTCACAACAGATTACCTATACGCTCAATAAGAAAGAAGATAAAAGGCAGCCCTTGCGTCTTGAGTTACCTGCTCACCTTCCACGTATAGAAGAGGTAATTGAACCGGAAAACCTGCCCGAAGGAGCCAAAAGGATTGGCGAAGCTGTAACTGAATTTCTGGATTACGAGCCTGCCAATGTATATGTTCGCAGAATTATCCGCCCCAAGTACCTTATTTCTACCACCGACGAACACACACAAATACTAATAGCCGAACTGCCCACTATGCCCATCCCCAAAGGCAATGCAGGCCCGGGCATATTGGCACATATACTCATCAGTAAGTTTGTAGATCATTTGCCTTTTTACCGCCAGATACAAATTTTCAAACGCCAGGATCTTACCATTGCCGAGTCAACACTTGGGGGTTGGTTCAGCACTGCTTGCCGCTTGCTTGAACCCCTTTATGATACACTTAAAAACCAAATTCTATCATCAGAATACCTGATGGCCGATGAAACACCCATTCCTGTTCTGACCAAAGATAAGCCGGGCGCCACACATAAAGGTTATCATTGGGTTTATTACGATCCGGTAAACAAGAAGGTGTTATTTGATTACCGGCAAGGTCGCAGTCGCGAAGGACCCAATAAACTGCTTAAAGATTTTAGTGGATATTTGCAAACCGA
>JAUXXY010000062.1 GCA_030684735.1 Bacteroidales bacterium
TTTACAAAAACCGAAAAATCAATGGTTGAAGCGCCTTCATAAACCGCTAATATCTTTCCTTGCAGGTCGAATATCTCAGCTTTTATAATATCCGATGCTGGAATACTAAATGTTAGAATTCCCTGGGTCGGGTTGGGATAAATACTTAGTTTTTCGAGATAAGGAGTTGCTGGTACTGAGTTATTACCTGAAAAGGTTTTTCCTGCAGAGTAGCTGAAGTGGCAATTATTGACATCAGTAATTCTTACAACATATATTCCGTTTTGTGTCGGCGTATAGGTTTGTGCAGTGGCGTCGGGTATCAGGTCACCGTTTCTGTACCATTGATAGGTGGCGCCTGTACTCGATACCAAACTGGTGCCACTCAGAGTGATTACAGGGATAGGAGGAGTCGGGTTGGTGATATAGCACGCGCTGTATCTGTAGGCCTTTGATACGACCCCTGAGGCTTGCTTTGACCATACGGTAGTTCCAGCGGGATTTACCTCATACATCAACCCCGACATGGCCATACAAACCAACAGATTACCGTTTGGCAAAGACTGGCTGCCACTCTCGTTGCTGCTGTAACCGTTGCAGGTATGCCTCTGGGTATAGGTAGATGGAGCAAAAGCTGAGCCGAGACTAATGTTGTAGAGGTATTCAATCCGGGGTGGGATTATCTGATCCACGGATGATCGAGTGGTTGAAACTCCCTGGTTGTTAAACGCTGCAAGCCGACCTGCGTTTGGCGAGCCTTCGGGTATCCAGTGCGAGTCGTGCACCACCCTGAAAACATTGGTCCCGCTGGCATTGTATGCTGCAGGATTTCCCCAGCGATACAAAAGATCTCCTCCTTTGCCCGTATTTCCGCCTGAATGCGATGCAGCCTCAGCAGTTGTGGTGCTGTGATCAATTACCCATAGCTCATTAAAATTGTGCGAACTCACTACAATCTGATTAAGGATGGGGTTGTAATCAACACCATTCATATGTATCCAGTCCTTGGCTGGCCTGTAATTAATGTTTATCAACTGTGGATTATTGGTGATTGATGGTTTGTAATTATCTTTTGACGGGTCAACGTTTTGAACCAGGTGATCCCACACTTTCCATTCCCACACGATTTCACCGGTGGTTGGGCCAGTTTGCTTTACTTCGACTATCTTCTCTGACCACATAAAGTTGTTATAGGTGCCTCCTGCCTGGGTTACCTCGGCGGCCGTTCGAAGTTCATAGCTTATTAGCAGTACATTGCCGTTGGGCATGGGGCAGATATCGTGATGCATTGAATAGGCCGTGGTGCAATATAAAAAATCCCACAGCATATTGCCATTCCAGTCAACTTTTTGCATCCTACCCGTTTGGCCACCACCAGTAAAAGAATTTGGTGTATCGTAAACAGTTCGGAGCAGATTGCTGCCCGGCAGGAGATAGCTCGAGTAACCTGTTTTATAGGCTGAACTGAAAGTCCATGTCTTGTACACGTTGTTGTTCAGGTCAATAAGGTAAGCCACATTCGTGTTCCTGACACTATACAATGTATAATCGCCCCAGCTTTGAGCAATGCTGAGATTATACCAAGAGCCAAGAAGCAGCAGAAGAAAGGATTTGTAAATCATCGAAGTTTAGGATATTTATAATACATTAGACAAAGTTAGGGCTAATTTCTTGCGGCTAAAATTAAATAAAGTGAAGAGTAATTTGATGTCTTTTGTATAACTCATTTCTTTTTCCAAAAGGAAGAGTTGGTTTTTTGCTTAACCATTTTTTAAAAATGTTTTTCGGGGTCAAATTATCTAATTTCGTAGCATGAAAGGCAAGAAGATCGCAGGGCTGGAGCGTAATGTTTTCTTTACCGGCCTCACCAGCTTTTTTACCGACACTTCGGTCAAGATGGTATATAGCGTAATGCCCTTGTTCCTGCTTTCGATAGGGGCCAGCAAGACCTCCATCTCGCTCATCGAGGGCATTGCTGAAAGCACCGCTTCCCTGCTCAAAGCATTTTCGGGCTATTGGAGCGACCGTATCCGGCGCAACAAACCTTTTATGGTGTTTGGCTATGGGCTCACAGCACTCGTCACACCATTCTATGCCTTGGCTATTGCACCTGTGCATGTGCTGGTACTGCGTTTTGTTGAACGCATCGGCAAAGGCATACGCGTGGCTCCGCGCGACAGCTTAATTGCTGGTTCGGTGGCAAAAAACGAAACAGGAAGGAATTTTGGGTTCCATAAAGCCATGGACAACAGTGGCGCCATTGTTGGCCCGCTGGCGGCTTTTGCACTGCTTTATTTTTTTCCGCTCAACTTTCAGAATATTTTTTTGCTGGCCACCATCCCTGCGGTGCTTGGCATGTTAACCATCGCGCTCTTCATCAAGGAAACACGCAAGGTGGGAGCAACGGCCTATCAGTTTAAATTCAGGCAGTTGCCAAAGAAATATTATTTTTTCCTGGTAGTGATTTTTGTGTTTTCGCTGGGCAACTCCACTGATGCACTCTTGTTGGTCCGTACCAGCGAAACGGGAGTCAAGCCCATGTTTATCCCGTTCATCTACATGATTTTCAATGTGGTATCGGTGATGATAGCCATACCCATCGGAAGGATCAGCGATCGTATCGGGCGCGAAAAACTGCTCATCGCAGGCTTCCTTGTCTATGCACTTGTGTATTTTATGTTCGGAGCCTACAACGATATTCGGGTGTTCGTGTTCCTGTTTGCTCTTTATGGCCTCTACAGCGCGCTTACGGACAGCTGCCAGAAAGCCATGATATCCGATCTTACCGGCGACGAACAGCGCGGCAGTGGTTATGGCATCTATCACGCCCTGCTGGGCATCACCCTGTTGCCTGCCAGCCTCATCGCCGGTTTGCTCTATGACAAGGTGAGCGCCAGCGCCCCTTTCTATTTCGGTGGCAGCATGGCTCTTGTGGCTACATTGATGATGGTGTTGTTTTGGCGGAGGTATAAGGTTTAATGCGAAGTTGCACAATATCGTATAAATTTGGTGGAGGATAGAACCTCATCTAAACATGCTTCTTTTCTTACGCCAGAATAATTTATCTGCTGCGCTCCTCGAACTTTTTCAGGTTTCTCAAAATCAACCATTCAACCAAAAAAGGAAAGCGCGGTTGGATGAATGCATTCAGTTTACCCAAGGCGGTCAGAACAGTAACGAACTTTCTTTTTGAAATATTTCTTACCACTGCAGCGGCAACTGCTTCTAACGTTTGAACCCCTCTACCGGTTCTCGGTTCAAGTATTATTTTTGAACCATCGGCAGCGATACTTTCCTTGTTATTCTCATTTTTTGTGAAACCCACGAAAACTAATCCGACATGCAATTTATGCTTTGCTTCTTCGATCCTGATAGTTTCTGCCAGGGCACGCAGGGCCATTTTTGAGGAACAATATGCAGAGAGACCAGGCAAACCCCTGATGCCAGCCAAGCTGGAGATAAAGATGATACTACCCTTGGTGTTGCGCAGGTGTTTTAATGCCGGTATTGTGGGATTAACAGCACCCAGAACATTGCTTTCGAAAACAGTCTTAAAAACTTCAGGATTTAAGTCGGCCACATTTCCCCGCATGGAAACCCCCACATTATTCACAAGGATATCAATCTTACTAAAACTGTTTATCGCCTCACTTATAAGCAATTGTCCGCCGTGGATCGTAGAAACATCGCAACAAACACTGACGACATGGTCGTGAATCTTACGTATCTCGTTTTCTGTTTCAATCAACCATGCTTGATTCCGGCCATTTAATACAATATGAGCACCGTTTCTTGCCAGTTCCAGAGCAATGGCTTTCCCGATTCCACGGCTGGAGCCGGTTATTACTGCGACTTTTCCTTGAAACTTTTGCGGACTCATACTTCCGATCTTTTGTAATTAATATC
>JAUXXY010000065.1 GCA_030684735.1 Bacteroidales bacterium
CATCAGGACAATTAACACAGTTAATACCGGTATATTCCTCAAGCACAACATTTCGGTTCATCGGTGTTGTGGGTACAATGGTTTGGGCCATCATGGCCGTGAAGCCCAGCAAAGCAATAAGCGTTAGCGTAACTTTTTTCATAATTTTCTTTTTTAAATAATAATACTATTTAGTGTCTGTCCATATTAGTGTCTGTCCATAAAGTCTCCCGCACCCCGTACGGACGGGGCAGGCTCTGCGGGATAGAAAATGAAAGTCTCAAGCCTAAAATTCCAAGTCCAAAGTTTCAAAGAAAAAATAACATTTTCCATTGTTAACATGTTTATTTATAGTACTATAGATGTTTTTTCTTTTTTATTTGGAATTTGAGATTTGGGTCTTGGAATTTGAGATTTGGGTCTTGGAATTTGAGATTTGGGTCTTGGAATTTGAGACTTTTATACTAGCCGGACATTACAGATAGACATTATTTAGCAATAATTGATAAATCACAACAATCGCCGATTGCGTAACTCGCTAATATTGAGGCGATTGATATAAAATATAATTTAGTATTGGAAGCACAAAAGTAGTAAATTTCAACACTATTACATCCATCTTCTATTTTCTTACGCTAGCAAGTTTTGTATTGATTTGCTTTTGCAGCACGATTGGAATAATTTTTAGCGCAGGCAATGTAATTTTATGGGTAATTTAGCATTTGTATTACTCACATCAACTGCTTATACCAGATGCAAAAGGTCTTAAAACAACTAAGTGTTATCATTTTTCTTCTTCAATCGGGAAACATCACCGGGCAAACCACATATCCTCATGACTATTTTCGGTTGCCTGTTGATATCACCCCCTCCTTATCCGGATCGTTTGGCGAGTTACGCTCAAATCACTTTCATTCGGGTATTGATTTCAGAACACAGGGAGCCGAAGGTAAACCGGTGTATGCCTCGGCCGATGGGTATGTTTCACGCATACGGATTTCACCCGTAGGGTTTGGAAAAGCAATTTATATTGAGCACCCGAATGGCTTTACCACTGTGTATGCACATGTTAGGAATTTTAAGCCATCTATCCAGCAATATATCATAAGAGAGCAATATAGAAAGGAATCGTTTGATGTTGACTACTATCCCGAACCAAAAAGCATATTTGTGAAAAAGGGCGAAGTGATCGCTTGGTCAGGAAACAGTGGCAGTTCAGGAGGCCCGCACTTGCACTATGAAATACGCCGGTCATCCAATCAGTTTCCAATTAATCCTGCCTTGTTCGGGATAAAAATCACCGATAATATCTCCCCAGTCATTCAACGATTAAAGATTTATCCTGCTGACAATTACAGCAGCATAAACAACAAAAGCGAATCAATGGTTTTCGAAGCATCCGGTTCCAAGGGCTCTTATCGGCTTACAACCGAAAACCCACTGTCATTGTCGGGTACAGTGGCGTTTGGCCTGCAATATTACGACCTCCACGACCATAGCAACTTGCAGCTTGGCATAGTCTCGATGGACGTTTTTATTAATGCACAGCTTGTTTATTCTCATCGCATAGATCAGTTCTCGTTTGATGAAACAAGATATGTAAATGCAGTAATTGATTACGAGGAATTGATCCGTAACAAGCGACGATTTGTTCAAACCCGAATTTTGCCCAATAATCCGTTAAAAATCTATGAAGTCGTAAAACAAAACGGAGTTTTCGATTTTTCGGATCCAGGCCTCTATCAAATCCGCATTGTAGTTACCGACTCATACGGCAACCAGGCAATGCTTGATTTCACGGCAACAGGGTCTCCTGCATCGTCTCGGCCACTTTTTGTACCTGACACAACAGGGAAAAACTTATTCAGGCATCATCAAATAAATTCGTTTACAGCAGATAAATTCATAATCGAATTGCCTCTGCTTGCCCTCTATGATGATATATGGTTCACCTCAAGCGAGCGTAGCCCTGAGAGGGAAACTTTTTCAAATGTTTTCGAGATTCACAATACTTGCACTCCTGTGCACCGGAGTTATATACTAAAAATTAAACCAAGCAAGCTTCCTGAAAAGCTAAGATCCAAATCTGTAATTGCTCGCAAGGACGATAAAAACAAATGGGTTTCTGAAGGAGGCCACTACGAGGCCGGATGGGTGTCAACCGCGGTTCGTTCGTTTGGCGTGTTCAGTGTGGTGGTGGATACCCTTGCACCGGTCATCGCACCTGTTAATATTCACCCCGGCAAGGATATCAGCAATCAAAACACGATCGCCCTCAAGATCAACGACGAATTTTCAGGCATCAAGACCTATCATGGATCGCTGAACGGCCAATGGATACTCATGGATTATGATCCGAAAAACGAGTCGTTGGTTTATATGTTCGATGCCAGGCTAATAAAAGGAGAAAACAAGTTTGTATTGCTGGTGAGCGATAATGTCGGAAATAACGCCCGCTACGAAGCCAAACTGATGAAGCAGTAAACAGTGATAGTAGCAGCAGCAGTCCTGCCTATTATTACTACTACTGCCACTGCCACTGCCACTGCCACTGCCACTGCCGCTGCCTACTGCTACTGCCTACTGCCACTGCCTACTGCCACTGCCACTGCCTACTGCTTACTGGTTATCATACGCAATTTATGACTGTTCAAAGTATAGTTTCTATATTTGCAGCATGGAACAAACCATCCTGATCATTGATTTTGGTTCGCAGTACACCCAGTTGATTGCGCGCCGCATTCGCGAACTGAACGTGTATTGCGAAATTCACCCTTGCCATCATCTTCCCCTTATGAATCCCGGCGTGCGGGGTGTAATACTTTCGGGCAGTCCTTTTTCGGTGAACGATGCTCATTCGCCCGCTCCCGATCTTTCGGATTTTATATCCAAAGTGCCTGTGCTGGCGATTTGCTATGGGGCGCAATACCTGGCCAAAGTTAAAGGAGGCAAGGTGTTGCCTTCAGATACCAGGGAATATGGCCGGGCCAACCTCTCGTTTATTGATCAACAAAATCCATTGATGAAAGGAATGACTCCGGGGTGCCAGGTGTGGATGTCGCACGGCGATACCATCCTCGAAATACCACAATCATTCAACACCATAGCCAGCACAGCCGATGTTGCCATTGCTGGTTACCAGGACGCTGAAAGTCAAGTATTTGGGATTCAGTTCCATCCCGAAGTCTATCACACACCCGAAGGTGCTACCTTACTCAGAAATTTTGCGTTCAGCATCTGCGGTTGTCAACCTACCTGGACTCCGGCCTCGTTCATTGAACGAACTGTGGAAGAAATACAACACACCGTCGGCAGCGAACAGGTAGTACTGGGCCTCTCGGGTGGTGTTGACTCTTCGGTAGCTGCCGTGCTCATGCACAAGGCAATTGGCAAACAATTACACTGCATCTTTGTTGACAATGGCCTGTTGCGCAAAAACGAGTTCGAGAGCGTGTTGCATACTTACCAGGACATGGGGTTAAACATCAAAGGCGTTGACGCAAAAGACCGTTTTCTTGATGCGCTGCAAGGTGTGAGCGAACCCGAGGATAAACGAAAAATCATTGGTAAAATCTTTATCCACATCTTCGAAGAAGCGGCCCATTCAATACCCAATGCCAAATGGCTGGCACAGGGCACCATTTATCCCGACGTGATAGAGTCCGTTTCGGTGAAAGGCCCATCAGCTACCATCAAATCGCACCACAATGTAGGAGGCTTGCCCGATTTTATGAAGTTAAAAGTGGTAGAGCCACTGAAATCGCTCTTTAAGGACGAGGTTCGCAACGTTGGCAAAGAGCTGGGAATCAATCCAAACCTCATTAACCGGCATCCTTTTCCGGGGCCGGGTTTGGGTGTAAGAATTCTGGGAGATATTACACGCGAAAAAGTAAGGATTGCCCAGGAAACCGACTTCATCTTCATCGAAGCTCTGAAAAAGCATAGCTGGTATAACAAAGTTTGGCAGGCTGGCGTTATCTTACTTCCGGTGAAATCGGTGGGGGTGATGGGCGATGAACGAACCTACGAAAACGTAGTGGCACTGCGTGCAGTTGGCTCAACTGATGGCATGACGGCCGACTGGATACATCTGCCCTATGATTTCCTGGCCTTGGTATCGAATGAGATCATCAATAAAGTGAAGGGGGTGAACCGTGTGGTTTACGACATCAGCTCCAAACCTCCAGCCACCATCGAGTGGGAATAAGACATTGTGTAATACAAAAATCCGGATTGTGAAAAAAATATTCTTCCTGGCCAGCCTGATTATTTTCACGCTACTTGCAACGGTATCGGGGCAAAAACCCACCACCCACCTTGTACAACCAGGAGAAACCATTTATTCTTTAACGCGGCGATACCAGATAAGCTTTGAAGAGCTTTTACTAATAAACCCTGAACTGAAAGAGGGGCTCAAAACCGGTCAAATACTCAGATTAACAAACGGTAGCCAAATACCTGAAAAGCAGCATGTCACAATAAATGATACCACCATCACTTTCTACTATCATAAAATCAAACGTAAGGAGACTATCTATGGCATAAGCCGACAGTATGAGGTGAGTATTGAGGCGCTTAAAAAGTATAATCCACATATCCTGGATGGCATCCATCCCAAACAGGTGCTAAAAATCCCTGTTTACAACATCACCCGGAAACAAGTGGAAAAAGTGGTTGAACCCATTGTTGAGCCAATAATTATAGAAAAGCCAGTTGAAGAAGTAATCGGTAAGCTGGATTGTCGTGACCCTATAGCTGCAAAGAAGATGTACAATGTGGCCATTATGCTTCCATTTTATTTAGACAAAGCCAATAGGTTTTTATCTGATGACGAATATATGGTCGAAAATGTGGACACAATGCGCCAGTTTGGGTTTATGCAATACTATCTTGCGACCTTGCTGGCTATTGATAGTCTGGAAAAAAGAGGTTTAAACGCACGCATATATTTTTATGATGTTGATCAAAGCCTTGCAAAGGCAGAGGCTGTGCTTCGTAAGCCAGAAATCAAAGACATGCACCTGATCATCGGGCCTTTGTTTTCGCAAAGTTTTGACCGGGTTGCCCGGTTTGCCAATGCAAACAAAATCCGGATCGTAAATCCATTATCGGGGAGAAATGAATTTCTGAGGGGCAATACCTATGCCTTCAAAGCCCAACCCGACCTCAAATACCAACCCCAGGTGCTTACTGATTTCATTACCACCAACTTCGGCAAAGACAATATTGTCATTGTCCGGCAATCGCCTGAATCGGAAGCCGCCACCGCAGGACTATTGAAGCAAAAATTACCTTTAACATCACTAAACGAAGTCATTACACTGCGCGACGGGTTTGGTGGCATAAATGAAAAACTCCATGCTGGAAAAAAAAATATTATCGTTGCGTTATCGCATGATAAAGTTTTCGTGATTGACCTGATCAGAAAACTTAATGACTTGGGTGCAAAATATCAATTACAATGTATCGGACTGAGCCAATGGGAGGCTTTTGGTATTGAAGCAGAACACAGTGTAGCCTTGCAACTGCACATGCCCTCGCAACAGTTCACCGACTTTTCCTCAGAAAACACAAAACGCTTTGTAGGTTTGTTCAGGGAAAAATATAAAATCGAACCGCAGCAGGAAATGTATGCGTTTGCGGCTTACGATATCACTTTTTACTTCCTGAGTGCGCTGATGAACTTTGGCGCTGCTTTCGAACCTTGCTTGCCAGCGCACACTTACCAAGGCATGCAAATACCTTTTTCATTTATAAGCACAAACGGTAACGGGTGGGAAAACACCAATCTTTCAATATATCGTATTGATGATTATCAGCAGATTTTGGTCAATCCAAAGAAATAGTTACTCAGCGAGCCACCTTCCTTCTTCGCCGGTAAATAAAAATTATGGCAAAAACAATATTGGCCAGCAAGCTGATTATCAATAGATTTCTCCATTTCAGCAACCCTGTGGTTTGTTTCTTAACCTGTTCAGATAAGCTCGTTTGGCTTAACCCCGATAATTGATTAATGACCAAGGTGTCCAATGTCATTGAATCGCGCAAAGCTGAATATTTCTGCAACGATTCGTAAGCCATTTCATAGTTGAGCAAGGCCATATTAATAGCAACCAGTTGTTGATAATTATCCCTTACGATCTCCTTGTAGTTGTATCTATGGGCGAGTTCCTGGCTCTTATTCAGATAGTTAAGGGCTTGAAGGGGCTCATTTTTCAGTAATAGATATCCTCCGATTTGTGTCAGTTGTGTAGCAACGCCCCTGTAATTGCCCAATTCCTGGTCAATTTTTAAGGCCTGTAAATAGTAGTCAATGGCCTTTTCTACCTGACCCAACTGTTGCAGGCAGGTGCCGATAT
>JAUXXY010000071.1 GCA_030684735.1 Bacteroidales bacterium
TTATTCCAGGTGCAATTAATTTGACCAATTCCTGTATAAGCTCTTTATTCATAACATAAGTTTTTATGTTTTTTGGGACTATTATGGATGCTGGCTGCAAAGTTAAAATTTACTCCTAGCACATCAAAATATTATTTAGCCCTGATCTGACATCCTTTATCATTTCTCGCCAGGGTTGTGTAAATTTGTAGAATCAATCACCGGATTATGAATATAATATTTAGGGTTATCCCCAAAACATTTCTATCAATCTGCCTGCTCTACGGAGCGATACTTCCGGCTCAGACCGAAAGCCCTCCACTGCGCCTCGAACTGGAGGCAAGGCCTAATACCGAGCCATACAACCTAGTGCCTTATGGAAAAGAAGGATTTGTTCTATTCACTCAAACCAATGAATTTGAAGACCGGAATAACCGTATTTGGTTGGTATCGTTTTTTGACAACACCCTGAAAGAAAAATGGACTAAAACGCTGGCAGTGCCCCGATCTATGGTATATAGGGCCCATAGTGCCGGCAGCCAACATGCGGTTGGTCTTTTTTATGACGAGAAAACATCCCAGGGTAATAAATACTTTTTCGTTGTCACTACCACCGACTCCGCTTCACTACGAACCATTGAAGGAAATCTCACACAAAGGTCGGAACTGGTGGCATTTGCGCAATATGGCAGTTGGTTATATCTGGGTTTGAGTTCCAGGAATTCTGCAAATGTTTTTCGCATACACAGGTTAAGTGGCGAGACCCAAGAGTTGAAGCTTAATCCCGATGGCGGCGGTCATATTGAAGGCATCAGCGCCGACTCAAGCCTACAGGAAATGGTGGTTTTGACCAGTTTCAGGAATGTGCGGGTGCGAACCCCTCTTTTCATGCAACGATTTAATGATGCCGGGCAGCTAACAGGTTATGAGCAGGTGATGAAACCTGATAACCGCCGCATTATTTCCTCGGCCGAATACGTATCGCTCAACGGGCAGGGATGGATGATTGCAGGGAGTTACTCAACCAGCTCAATGCGGAGGTTGAGTGCCAGTATTGCAGCCGACGGAATAAAATCTGCCGGATTCTACCAGGTTATCGGCAGCAATCTAAGGCAGCCCGAAATAACTTATCACAGCTTCTCAGGTTTCGGCAACTTGGAAAACTACCTGCGAGGCCCAGTGGCCGAAACCATGCACCGTCGCTTGAAACGCAAACAAGACCGCGGCAAAACGATTCAGTTGGAACACAACCTGGTGATTCACAAGATCAGGAAATACAAGGGAGTATACTTGCTTTGCGCCGAAGCCTTTGCCCCGGACTACCGGACGGTTACCACTATTACGTACGATTATTATGGACGGCCTATTCCACGTACATATTCAGTATTCGATGGTTATCGCTATAGCCATGCCGTGGTGGCCGCCATGAACGATCAGGGACAGCTGGCCTGGAACAGTGGCATTGAGATGTTGAATGTTCGCAGCTTCGATCTGGATTTCAAGACAAGCCTTTACAGCGATGGGGAAGAGTTGGTGCTGGCCTTTAACCAAGAAGGCAAAATTGCCTGGAAACCTATTCAGCCTAAGGGTTCAACGGAAAACATCTCGTATGCCTCCATCGAATCATCTCATACAAAAGATCGCGTCGCTACTGAACAGAAAAGCCAGTTATCTTATTGGTATGACAATGTTTTTTTGGCCTATGGCTATCAGAGCATCGTAAACAATTACCATCCCACCCAGCAAAGACGTAATGTATTTTATATCAATAAGATTGTTTTCGACTAACGCTTGAGATATTCCGCCTTTCCTTGATCAAGAAAAGTAACAAAATCCTCAATATTAGAATTAAAGCCATAGGGTTTGGCCAGGGGTTTTGCGTTGTGGTCCAACAAAACATAATAAGGTTGTGAATTAATACCAAAGTTTTTGGCCTGGAAATCGCTCCATTTGTTGCCGACAGTACGAATACGCCTTTCTTTGCCACCAATGGTTGAGGTATATTGTTCATTATCGGGGAGCATAGTGCGGTCGTCCACATAAAGCGAGATAATTATGTAATCGTCGCGCAATCGTTGTAGCACATTCGGATCGCTCCAAACAAATGATTCCATTTTGCGGCAATTCACACAACCCAATCCCGTAAAATCCAAAAAAACAGGCTTGCCTTGATTACGGGCATATTGCAAGCCTTGTTCATAGTCGAGGAATTTTATCAACCCATATACTCCTTCCTTTGTTTTGTACTCAGTTGGAATGGTTGCAGTGTTCGAAATCACTGGAGATGCGCTACCACTTATGATCTTATTCAAATCGAAGCGTTGTGTGGTGAGCGGGGGCGCAAAGGAGCTGATTGCCTTAAGGGGTGCTCCCCACATACCGGGTATCAAATAGATGGCAAATGCAAAAGAGATTATGGCCAGAAACAGCCTGGGTACTGATATATATGGCAAATCGCTGTCGTGATGAAACTTGATCTTGCCCAAAAGATACATGCCCATGATTATAAAAATGGTGATCCAGATGGCCAAAAAGGTTTCGCGGTTGAGCAAGCCCCATTGTGCCACGGTATCGGCCACGGATAAGAATTTGAGCGAGAACGCTAATAGCAGGAATGCCAGCAAAACTTTAACAGAATTAAGCCATCCGCCTGATTTGGGCATCGAAGATAACCAGGAGGGGAAGATAGCCAGCAAAGTGAACGGAATGGCAAGGGCTGTAGCAAAACCGGTCATGCCAAGCAATGGTGAGACCCAACTGCCGCTCACTGCTGCCTCGACAAGCAGGGTACCGATGATAGGTCCTGTGCAGGAGAATGATACCAGCACAAGGGTAAGTGCCATGAGGAAAACCCCGATGAATCCGCCGGTTCTATCGGCCTTGCTATCAATGGCATTCGTCCATTTCGATGGCAGAGTGAGCTCGAACGCACCAAAGAAAGCGGCCGCAAAAACTACTAAGAGAATAAAAAAGAATATGTTGAATGCAGGGCTTGTTGCTACCTGGTTAAGCCTATCGGCACCAAAGAGTAGCGAGACGCCCAGTCCGAGTGCCACATAAATAACGATAATTGATATTCCATACTGAATAGCATCGCGGCGGCCTTTGGATTTATTGCCGCTACCTCGCAGAAAATAACTCACCGTCATCGGAATCATCGGGAACACACAAGGGGTGATCAGTGCAAGCAATCCTCCAAGGAATCCGGCAACGAGAATATACCATACCCCGCGCTTAGGCGCAGATGCCTTGTTACCTATCACTTCCGGTTCAGTTACTTTTTCATGGCCGCCCTGCTCAGCTCCATCCACAATTGGGCTGTCAGAATCAGGTTTTGCGGGGATTGTCTGAAGATCATCGGCCTGAACAACAGCAGATTGAAATGCCGGTACATTGATGGAAAATTCAACAGGGGTGGGAGGTAAACACGAAACATTATTGCAACACATAAACTCCAGGTAGCCTTTCACCACAAAAGCATCGCTGGCGAAAGGCCTGATCTTCTGAACAAAGCTGACTTTGCCTTTGAAATATTTCAGATCCATCTTGAATATCGGGTCGAATTTTTCGATGGGTTTGGGTTCAACAACCTTTCCAACAAGCTGGAAAGATGTACTGCTTTCGACATTGAAGTTGGTTGGTACCGGCCCCCCTTCCGGAAGGTGCTGGGAATAAAGATACCACCCGTCGTCAATGGTGGCCGTAAAAACAACTGTGGCTTCCTGTATGCTGGTGCGTTCAGCCAAAAATGACCATTTCACAGGTTCAACAATTTGGGCATTCGCTGAAACAACAATAACCAACGTAGTTAGAGAAGCATACAAAGATTTATAAGCAGACTTCATAATTAAAATTTTTTGCAAAAATACGGCTTTAGCCGGAATTTACACATATAGAAAGCAATATATATCATACTTGGATTCAAGTATCAATAGCAACATACTCAAGGTAGAAATAGAGCGACTACTAAGCGGCAGCGGCAGTTGCAGCGGCAGTCCTGCATACTGCCACTGCAACTGCCGCTGCTGAGTAATAACAAAATAAACAGCGCTAAATTACTACTGAAGCCGATGAATACGGTAAATGATTTTAGTGGAGGATGTGATGCGACTATCATTGCTAATGCGCTGGCCAATCAGCCATACAATTCGTCCAGTGGCATCGGCAAGAATCCAGGCTTCCTTTTTTTGGTTGAGGTTGTATGATCGTGAAACAAAATAATCGCTCAGTTTCATACTGCCATCCATACCGAGTGGTTTGAAGCGGTCGCCGGTTTTCCAGCGCCTAAGGGTGAGAGGAAAAGCAATAGTGTCGAAATCGAGAAATGCCATATCAGGATCAGGGTCTGTCATGTAAGGCTGGCTTGTTGGGTAAACCTGCATTTCGATGCGAAGAGGAGAATAAATTTCGGTGGTTTCTTCATAAATAATAAATTCCGAATCATCATCCGAATGGGGCCTGATTGGCGAAACAATCATCCAATCGCGATCCTTGAGCAGTTGGTGCGAATGTGAATAGAAAACCTTACCGGGTTGGCTGTCAATGGCTTGAGCAATTTTCTCAGTCACCGGTGCCCTAAATCCGAATTCACCCAGCAGGTCGTGCAACACGATGTGCTCGTGGCCACTTTCATGCAACTTCCGGATCGAAATCCACAATTCTTCTCCCCGATTTTCCACAATTTCGTCAAGAGTGCGCCGCATATGCTGCTTCAGAAATACCTCGGCGCTGGCAAGGTTTTGCAAGTTCGATGCCATCATTCGGCGGAAGGAAGGCTGTATTTCTTCGAACAGGGGGATTATTTTATGGCGCAATTGATTACGCAAGTAATCGGTTTCGCGGTTCGACGAATCTTCGACAAACATCAGTTTATACGCCCTGGCATAATCCATAATCTCGTCCCTGAATGCAAAAAGCAATGGCCTGATGATTTTCCCTTTTGCAACCGGCATCCCGCGTAGGCCGCTCAGGCCCGTGCCGCGCAAGATGTTAATGAAGAAAGTTTCTATCTGATCATCAAGATGGTGGGCAACGGCTATGCAGTCATAACCTTGGGTATTGGCTAGTTCATCGAACCAATTGTAACGAAGGTCGCGGGCAGCCATCTGGATAGATATACCCCTTGATTGTGCTTCATTAAGGGTGTCGAAGCGTGCCACATAAAATGGAACATTGTATTCATCGGCAAGTTTACTGACAAACATCTCGTCGCGCTCCGATTCATCGCCCCGTAGCTGAAAATTGGCATGGGCTATAGCCAACCTAAAACCTGACTGGCTCAGCAAATTGAGCAATACTACTGAATCAAGCCCTCCGCTCACAGTTACCAGGATGTTTGCAGAAGCCCGAAGGTGGAATGTTTGCGTTAGAAAATTGTTAAAACGATCAAGCACGGGATATTTTGCTTATTGATGAAGCAAAGATACACAAGCCAACCAATACACTCAGCCTTAAATAGAGTCTGTCCGCAAAGTGTATTGTTTTTGATTTATGAACAAGGATTAACGATTTATGATTTAAGAAGTGGTTAAAAATCAGTAATCTAAAATCGTTAATCCTTGTTCTTAAATATTG
>JAUXXY010000161.1 GCA_030684735.1 Bacteroidales bacterium
ATATTTGGGCGGCATGTGCCATGAGCGCAAATGATGCTGCGGGTTCGGAGGCAATGTTATAAACGTCGGTAAGTGTTTTGGTAATTATCCAATGGTAGGCTCCGATACCGGCCGGTACGGGCACCACCATTGCGAATGTCCCCATCATCAACAACGTGGTGGCATCGAGCAGGGTAAGGTGTGAGGTGGCTTGCAACGCACGGAATGGAATATAGGTCATCAGGAAATACATGAACCAGATGAGCAGGGTATGGAAAAGAAAAGCCCGTTTGTGTTTCAGATTCTTAATGGTTTTTATTCCTGCGGCAAAACCCAGCAATAGGTCTTTCATTTTTTTATAGAACGATAGTCGTCTTATAAATGGCATACTAAATTTTAGCAGGAGCCAGAATAGAAATATACCCCCGAAGATGCTTATAGCCAGCACAGTAATGAGCCCTGCACCTGTGGGTAGATTCTCCGAAAGGGGCGACCAGAAGACTTTTCTGAGAAAATTTTGCAGGAAGCTGAATTGACCAATGATGACTAAAAACGCAATGATTCCCAGGCATAGGGTGTCGAATAATCGTTCAGCAATCACAGTACCTATTAACCCGTTGAGGGGGATGTTGTCGCGGCGGCTGAGCACGGTGCATCGGGTGATTTCGCCCAGGCGAGGCACTGCCATATTGGCAAAATAGCCCATCATTACGGCATGGAAGGTTGAAAACAAACGGGTTTTATAACCCATTGATTCGATCATGATGTTCCATCGTGCCGCCCGGCTGATGTGCGATATAAACCCCGGAATCATGGCCATAAGCAGCCAACTGTATCGGGCTGCACGGAACTCGCTCCATATTTTTTCGAAATTCAGGCCCCGCAGAGCAAGCCAAAGCAACAAAAGGCCGATCAGAAGAAACACCAAATATTTCAGTACCGATAAGATATTGTTTTTCAAAGCTTAGGGTAGTTTGTTATTGGCGTCGGGGAAGATAATCGTAGGTTTAAAGAGTTTGGCCTCTTCCACGGGCATCATGGCAAAAGAAACGATGATGACCAGGTCGCCGGGCTGTACCTTGCGGGCGGCAGCGCCATTGAGCACAATATCACCAGCGCCGCGTTTGCCAACAATAACATATGTTTCTATGCGTTCGCCGTTGTTTATATTAACTACCTGAACCTTTTCAAATTCGATGAGGTTGGCGGCCTCCATCAGGGCTTGGTCAATTGTAACACTGCCAACATAATTGAGGTTGGCATCAGTTACTGTTGCCCTATGGATTTTTGATTTAAGAACTTCGATCTGCATCATGTGGATTGCCTGCTTTTTTTTGCAAAGATAGGGATAGTTCAGAAAATAATGCAACCCTCTTGTTTAGCCTGACCAGAGTAGGACGAACTTATGGCAGTATGATTATATGTGTATTAATGTTCAGTTTTTTAGCCTCCAAACTCCACATTATCAATCAGCCTCACCCCGCCGATGTATACGGCAATGCAGCCCCTGGCGGGTTTTCCGGGCTGCCATGCATCAACAGGAAGAAGGGTTTCGCTGTCGCATAGGCTGAAATATTCAATTTGCATCTCGGGGTAGGCTTGAATTTGATGATACACCCATTCTGTTATTTTTTCGGGGGTGGCTTGTGGTGCCATCCGGGAGGCCTCAGTCAGAATGCGGTAGATGTTTCCTGCAATCGCCCGATTTTCTTGTGTTAATCTCAAATTTCTTGAGCTCATGGCCAAGCCGTTGGCCTCACGAATGGTAGGGCAAGCAACAATTTGAACGGGTAAATCAGATTTTATTACCATGGCTCTTATCACGGTCAATTGCTGGAAATCTTTCTCGCCAAAAAAGGCCAGGTCGGGCCGAATGATATCAAATAACCTTTTCACCACTACTGAAACACCATTAAAGTGCCCCGGCCTGAAGGCGCCTTCCATCACCTTGTCGAGGTACCCGAAATCGTAAGTATCAGTAACAGGTTCCGGATAAATTTCTTCGACAGCAGGAATGAATACGATATGGCATCCTGCTTCACCAAGCATGTTGAGGTCGGCTTCCTCGGTACGCGGGTATCTTTGCAGATCAACAGGATCGTTAAACTGGATTGGGTTCACAAATATGCTGCACACTACTACATCGCTTTGCCGACGGGCTGATTCAATCAGTGCAATATGCCCCTGGTGCAGTGCCCCCATAGTGGGAACAAAACCGATGGTTTTGCCCTCTTTCCGCAGGAAACCAACTTGCTGTGTAGTTTGGGCGATGGTTCTGAGAATGATCACTGGCAAGCTAATCGGGTTGACTGGTAATTATTTTCAGCATTTCCTTTTCCAAGGTTGTTTCGGGAGTTTCAATAATGCGGCCTACCTCATTCCCGGTGCGGAAGAATATAAATGTTGGAACACGAATGATATTCAAGTGGCTGATGTCAATTGTTAATGCCAGTTTTTGACGATCGGTGCCGATAATTCTTAACGTTTTAGAGTCAATGCCCAGCAAGTCAATGATTTTCAGGAACCTCGGAACTTGCTCTCTGCTATCGCCGCACCAGGATCCCAGCACAATGGTTATCGTATAGTCTTTCGGTAATTTACTGATTTTCAGAATAGCAACGCTATCCGGATAATACCTGTCGTATTCCCATTCGTGATAGAAACCAAGAGAGGAATCATAAAGATCAGCTCTTTCGCACACACCTACCAGAATTTTATAGGGCGTTCGCGGGTCGCCAACCAAGGTTGGATTTTGCTGAGCCATCACATACGTGTTCATAACAAGTATGGAAAAAAACAAGCCAAAAAAACGCTTGTATCCGGCTTTTTTCCGGTTGTGAAAACAAGGTACACTCATTGCCTGGTATTTGATATAGTTTGTTCGTGACAACAAATGTACAAAGAACAGACCTTAATCAAATCAATAAATAATTGAAAAACAAAAAGGCGAGAATGCCGGCAGCTAGCAATGCCAACATTATAACAAACCCTGCTTTGAATACCCGTTGCAGTCGTGGAGTTATCAATACCTGGCCCAACTCTTCAATCGTTGCATTGCCCGGTTTATTGCTGTTTTCAATTAGTTGAGCTATCACAGTGCTGGTGTCAAAAGGAACATCATTTGCGTCTTCTTCGGGTGGCAGGGCAATGTTCGGCAGCGGTACTGAATGTTTCGTTGTAGTTTTGATGGTAGGAGGTGCGTTGGCCCCGGTTGTCTGAATAAGGCAGTCAGGCGAAGCATAAGGATTTGTGCGAGTAGCATTCTCTCTGTAAAAATAAACGATACAGGCTGTGTAAAAGGGAATGTCGTTGGTTTCTGCCTCTCCTTTTAAAGCGACCTTGCCAGTAACACACTCGAAATAATAGTCCATCACTACTTCTCTGGTATCGAAAGTAAAGTCATTAATGCTAATTTCCGGCTTAAGTGCAGGCAGCATCTCTTTGGTTTCGGCTTTCATCCTACCCGGGATTGTTGTCATAAGGATCAACAGCAGGCCTGCACTTGTGGTTCTTTTGACGGCTGAATAAATTATTTTTGCGAAAGTAATCATGGCTGAAAATTTAACTGGTGAACCTAAAATTTCTTTGACATCCAGAAGTTTTGTGTATGAAGATAAGACGTTGATAAACGAATGAATGTTACAAATTTTGGCATCGGGAAACGTTAAAACAAGTTAAATTTCTCTTTCATAGCATATCAGAGTGGTTGAACATTTATTTTTGCACCTTGTTAAATATCTTTGAGGTAAAGTTACAACAATTATGAAAAAACCAGATAATTTTATGGTGGTGCAACCCAAGGCAGCACCATGAAGGTTGCTTATTGGCCCACCGAAGGTTATGGCTATTGTTTTTCAACAGCTGAGAAAGACGGAATGTTTGTTGGGTAAGCCATTGACGAAGATTCACAGCCAGGGCATACTGATGAAAGAATAAGAAAGTGTGTCGCCACTATCAAAAAAGAATTTGTCACTTAAATAAAATAAAATGAGATTTTTACATCAAATTTTCCTGATTCTTTTCGTTGGAAGTGCGACATTTCTCCACTCCCAGACTTATGTATTCACTCCTAAGTCTATCGAGGATCACATCAAATACCTGGCTTCCGATGAGCTTACAGGGAGATATCCTGGCACCCATGGCGACAAAATGGCTGCGGAGTATATCAGGAATCATTTTGCGAAATTAGGGTTAAAATTAGCTTTCAGCGAAGGTTTTCAGGCGTTTGAGGTTGTGACCGGAGTTGAACTGTTAAGGGGCAATTTCATAGAAGTCAATGGTGAGCCAGCCCTGTTGGAGAAGGACTTCATTCCCTTATCGTTTTCAAAAAGTAGCAGTGCCGAAGCCGAAGTGGTTTTTGCCGGTTATGGAATTGTGATGGATGGTTCATGGAACGATTACGAAAGCCTCTCGGTAAATGGCAAGTGGGTGCTCGCTCTTTGCGGTGACCCCGAACCCGAAAACAGCCAGAGCGCTTTCATTCCATTCTCTTCCGACCGTCTGAAAGCCATTGCCGCCAAAGACCGTGGTGCCGCAGGCTTGCTGCTTGTAAAGGGCGTAAATTCAGAAAAGGACGACAAACTGATGCCGTCATTTTACGATAAAATAGCCGCGGATGCAGGCATCCCTGTGTTGAACATTACACGTGGCCTGGCAAACAAAATCATTCAAAATCAAAATTATACAATTGAGTCAATCGAAAAAAAAATTCAGTCGGATAAGAAACCTCATGGTTTTGCAACCGGCACTAACTTTAAAGGAAATATTTCGCTGGGCTATAGAAATGTAGGGACACAGAATGTGGTTGCGATTCTTCAGGGTAGCGACCCGGTGCTGAAAGATGAATATATTATGATTGGTGCTCACTACGATCACTTGGGTATGGGCGGAACAGGGTCGGGTTCGCGCATGCCCGATACCTTAGCTGTTCATTATGGCGCCGACGACAATGCTTCGGGGGTGGCAGGAGTGCTTGAGCTAGCCTCCTCTTTACAGGCTAATTCCGGAAAAATCAAACGCAGTGTCATTTTTATTGCTTTCGGGGCGGAGGAAATGGGACTGATTGGCGCAAAACATTTTGCTGCTCATTCACCGGTTCCCATTGACCAAATCAAGGCAATGATCAACCTGGATATGATCGGAAGAATGAAGAAGGGTGGAGCCCTTGCAATCGGTGGCACAGGCACTGCCCCGCAAATAGATGAGATGCTGAATCATATAGAAGGCAAGTATTCTTTTGCCATCAGCCGCCAGCCCGATGGCTATGGCCCTTCCGATCATGCATCTTTTTACGCTGCAGGCATTCCGGTTTTGTTTTTTAGTACTGGTGCCCATGAAGATTATCACACCCCCGGCGATACCTGGGACAAGCTGAACACCGAAGGCCAGGTGGCCGTTCAGCAATTGGTTTTCGACGTGGCAAACTATATTGCCAATCACAGTCAGGCATTCACCTTCACCGAAAGCGGAACCGTGGTGCGTCGTGGCCAGGGCAGAGGTTATAAGGTAACCCTTGGAATTGTGCCTGATGTAGCTTCATCGCGCAACGGTTTGGGTGTTGACGGTGTTCGCAAGGATGGCCCAGCCGCCAGGGCTGGTATCCTCAAAGGCGATTTAATCGTAGCAATGAACGGCCTTCCGGTAGGCAACATTTATGAGTATATGGCAAGACTTAACTCCCTCACTGCCGGCGAAACTGTTAGCGTTGAACTGAACAGAAACGGGAAACGGGAAATTGTATTGGTGCAGCTCTAAATGGGAAGGTTGCTGGCCGGGTTCCAATATTGAAAATTGAATACTCAATGCGTTTTTGTCATCGTTTTTGGGATGACGAGGATAAAATCGGCCAGGCCTGTATGCTCTTCGGGCAGCTTGGCAGGGTCGTCAATTTCAATGCTTCCGATGGTTACTATCTTTAAGGTTGGATCAGATTGTTTAAGATACCACATGATGCCCTCGAAGCGGTCGGAATGAAAGGTACCGTGGAAATGTAGGAAAACATTTCCTTTTTCGAAATTCTGCAGGATAAAGAAAGCCATGGTGGCATCCTTCAGTGCCTGTGCTTTCACGGTATTGTTGTCAGAAGCATGTGCGGGCATAGCTCCACCCATCATCGCAGCCATCTTCACATATTGAGGTATGTTAGGGTCAAAAGCGATTGGTAAAGGACCGATAAGTGTTTTTGCCTCATCAGACAACTTGTTTAAGGCTTCGAAACCACCGGCGTTTACCATTGCCGCATAGCGGCGGGGTACATTGGTGGCAATGAACTGCAAACTGCTGTCGCGCGCAAATTCAACCAGGGGCTTGTAATCGGTTTTGTAGTTAGGCCATAGCTTAGCCTCGGCCTCAAAATTGCGCTGCCGAATTGTACCTCCAACATACTCGCTGAGAATCAGTTGGTTATCCGTTTCAAGCATTTCGGCTCCCAACACCAGGTTTTTTCCCTTTGCAGCAAAAAGGTCGCGGGTTAATTCAAGCTGCAGCCAGTGACATATGGGGTTGTTGTGCAATTCGCCAAAGAGCACAATGTCGGCTTTTTGAGCTTCTTTAAGCAACTGGTCGTAATCGGTTTTTTTTCCTTTAGCATCAAAAAACCGGTAGGCTGGTTTATCACCTTTCATGGCGGTAGCAGCCATCATTACAAAAACGATTACCAATGTCCGATACATGATTTTCATGGCCTGCTATTTAGTTGGTTTTTATCTTCTTGAGGTAATCGGCCTGAAAGGCTAGAGGCAAAAGGGCTGCGATGCCTTCAACAATCATTGTTTTTCCGGATGGGCTAGCCATAATTACACGTATTTTCTGCCCGTTGAGTTGTTCGTACTCGGCCATCACTTGGCGGCACGAGCCGCAGGGTGTGACAGGGTTTGTTAATTCGGTGAGTGATGTTTTGGCCACAACGGCAATGGCATCAACCGCTTGCCCCGGAAATTGCGAAGATGCATAGAAAAGTGCTACGCGCTCGGCACACAAGCCCGAAGGATAAGAGGCATTTTCCTGGTTGTTGCCTGTGACGATGGTTCCATTGGTCAAACGTACGGCGGCACCAACTTTGAATTGCGAATAAGGGGCAAAAGCTCTCTCGGTTGCCTCAAATGCTTCGTCAACCAGGAGCTTGTCGGGTAAAGAAAGTTCGGTGTAATGATCAAGTTCGATGACGGCGATGCTAATTGTAGTGTGCTTCATGCTTCAGATCTTGAGATACAAAGAACGCGGACTTGTGTTTGAATTCCGGACTCTGGCGGCAAAGATAATAAGAAATGCCTGAAATCAAAGCGTTTAGTGCGCAGCCTGGTAATGTTTTGGTCAAGTAGAATGTCAGCCCTTTTTTGTTCCTGCCTTGGATGGTTTGCCCGAAGCACTTAAGATGTTTTTGTATTCCTGTAGGTTTTGCAGCAGTTCGACGGCTTTCCTTACCACCCTGTCGCGCTGCAATGTGTTGGCCACCCTGCCTTGTTGGTAATAATAACGGGTAACGATTTCTGATTGCAGAATGTCTTTAATTTCCTTGCTAAATAGCTCAAGGTCATTTTTTTTCTGTTCCTGGATTTGCCTCTCGAGCAATGCAATTTCATCTTTGATAGCATCCATATAATTCTCTTTTTCAGCTACTTCCTTTAATTGTTCAAGCAACTTTTCGCTGCGGTTGGAGTAGTGAAAGTCTCTTGCTTTCACAAATGCAACAAAATCGCTGTAAATCTCATCAGTAATGATAAAGTCATTGGCAGTCGGGATGGATTTATGGTTATTTACAAAATGATTGGCATAGTCCATAAAAACAAAATTGACAAACAGTGCGGATGTGAGGCTGCTCATCTTTCGCGGTTCAATATCCACATCGGGTTCAATGCCGCTGCTCTCCCAAACCAGGCGGCCATTGCGTGTGGTGAAAGCGGTTTTCAACGAATCGGGAATGGCAAGGGGTTGGTCCTGACCGACTTCATGAAAATAATCAATGGCCTGGATGCAACGGCCACTGGGGATGTAATATTTGGCCACGGTTACTTTCAGGTGTGTGTTGTAAGTCAAAGGGATCACATTTTGAACCAAGCCTTTGCCGAGGGTGCGTTGTCCAACCACTATGCCCCGGTCGAGGTCCTGAATAGCACCAGCTACAATTTCTGACGCTGAAGCCGAGTTGTTATCAACCAATACGATAATAGGCATTATTGTATCAATTGGATTACGTAAGGTTTTGTGTATTTGGTTGCTTTCTTTGAGCTTTCCGCGCGTACTCACAACAGTTTCGCCGCGTGGCACAAACATGCCCACAATTTCAACAGCTTCGTTTAGCAACCCTCCTCCATTTCCTCTCAAATCGAGCACAAGCCCTTTGAACGGATTTTGCTGTTTGAGTTCCTGGTATGCCCTATTCACCTCTTGTGAAGCGTTTTGTGTGAATCCGGTGAGATTGATATATGCGATGTCGCTTTCGAGCAGGCCAAAGTAAGGGATGTCTTTTATTTTCACATTCTCACGCACAATTCCAAAACTCAGCGGTTTGGACTCTCCGGGTCGTTCAATTTTGATGGTGAGCGAAGTACCTGGTTGTCCTTTGAGGATGGTACTCACATCGCTTGAAGTCTTATTCAACGCCGACTTACCATTTATCTCCAGTATTTTATCGCCGGCTCTCAGGCCTGCTTTATGGGCTGGGGCTCCTTCGTAAGGCTCACTGATAATTACATAATTGTCGCGTTGTTGTATTAAAGCACCGATACCGCCGTATTGCCCCGAGGTCATGAATTTGTAGTCTTCAATCTGCGATTCCGGAATGAAATTGGTATAGGGATCCAAAGCTTCGAGCATGGCACTGATGCCTTCCTCAAACAAATCGCCGTGTTGCAGATTATCAACATAGTTGGCATTTAGTTCGCGATAAAGTGTTGCGAAAATATCGAGGTTTTTAGCTATTTCAAAATCACTCCTTGCCTGTGCGCTGACATGAATCGGCCCCAAGAGTCCGGTTGTTATGAGCAGGGCAATTAAAAATAATTTCGATTTGCATAATAGTAAGATTTTCATTTTCAGATTGTTTTAAATATTTACGGAACCGGGTCATAACCGTTACCGCCCCAAGGGTTGCACGATAAAAAACGTTTCATTGTAAGCCATCCACCTCTAAAAGGGCCATGTTTTTTGAGCGCTTCTACTCCATACTCCGAGCAGGATGGTGTGTAGCGGCACGCTGGCATCAGGTATGGAGAAATAGCATACTGGTAGAAACGGATGAGCAGGATAAAAAGTTTACCCAGCAATTTTTTCATTTTCCTGAATTAAACGCTGCAAAATTACGATTATTATTGGCTCCAGGTCAGCATAATCAAGTGCTTGTTTGCCAAGAAAGACAATGGCAACATTGCATCCTTTGCCTTGCTTTTCCAGATGACTGTAAAAGGTGAGTTTATTTTTTCGCCAGGCTTCACGAATGCGGCGTTTCATAAGATTACGCACTACAGCTTTTTTTAGATTTCTTCGTGGAACACTGATTAAAAGCTGTACTGGCTTCGCAGCATGATCACGAACATCCGCCCAAAATACTTTGAAAGGGCTTTCGTAAAAAGTCCTGCCTTTGGTAAAAAGTACTGAAATAAGGGCTCTGTCACAGAGTCTTTCGTTTTTACTAAATGTGAATGCACAACTCATAGGATGTAAATGGTGGCAATATTAAGAAAATGACTTGAAGTAGAAATTATTTCAGGGACGTTAATCAGAAGTATTCGGAATCAGGGCGGATGAATCCGGATTATTTCAGGGCGAGAAAAACCTTTGATGCATGTCAGTATAAAGCATCAGCGACTTGATGATGACCAACACGGGTAGAATTTCGAGGCTGAAAATAAATATGAGTAAGTAGAGCAACGGGAAGCTGGTTTGCGAAAGACCAATCAAAATACTCCTTAAAATTCTGTATAACAATAATATAGCAGTTATCGCAACAGCAAACCAAAAAACTGTGTCCGATCCTGTATAAATAACCAATGGTAGCAAGGGCAGCAGTACTAAACCGATTGTGAGATTAAACAGCAAGCTGTTTAACAAATAGCTGTCAGCCGCATCGGATGTCTTGAAAATAAATGCTATAACATGATTTGCTGCTGTTTTTATCAGCCAGAAGATAACTGCTAAAACGATAAACCCGATAAAAAGCAGTGGTGGCTCAAGTAATACCTGGCTGAGCATATCATAACGTTGGAACCCGATGTACATGATCAGTGAAAAAGTTGAGACATACACAGTGCCTAGCGCAAGCATAATCTGCTCGTTGAACAGGTTGCCTTCGCGCTGAAGCTGGGTTACAAAACGCGCTGATAAACAAGCATAAAATATTTGCTTCAGGCGGCGGTTATAGTTAAATCGGGCCCAGGCAAGTAAAGCAAAACAGAGAATCAGGATTCCTGTAATCCAATCGAAGCTATGCTTGTTTCGCACAATACCATAATCTGGCCGTGAAGGTTGATATAAAGTAATGATCGTATCAGAGGCTGACGAGTCTCTGAAGCCAAATGGAATAAAGGGGCCAGGCGGCATCGAATCTACTACTGCACTATCAGCATATGGCTCATAGCTTCCTGGCGGAAGTTGTTGAACGCCAAACGGAAATCTTACAATGGTATCGAGTGTTTGCATGACCGAAAACCGGTTTGTTATGCGAATGAAATTGCGTATAAAAACGACTTCAAACCTACCTAAATTTTCTATACCAATCATCAGTCTGATAAGGGTATTGAAAAAATTCACCGCCAATGGAATGATACAAACCGTTTTACCGGAAGTTTGCATCTTGGCTTAAACGCTGATACGCTTCAGCAGGGTTGGATACTCGAAACCCGAAACATTTACAAATAGAGCAATTCGGCAATATTCCTAAGTACATCCGTTGCTTTTCCTTCCAGGAAAATATCTGTAACAGTATCCGTAAGATGAGATTTGTTAATGTTAACTTCAATGATCCTGGCGCCATTATTTTTCGCCATCACTGGAAATTCAGCTGCCGGTAAGACTTCAGCGTTTGTCCCAATAATTAACATTAAATCTGTTTTTTCAACTTCTTCGATCGAACGTTTTTTAGCAAATGCGGGAATGGGTTCATTAAAGAAAACGATACCTGGTTTCAAAACTCCTTTGCAAACATAACAGGTGGGAGGAAGATATTTCAGATCTACAAAACTTATATCATATTCTGAAAGGCATTCTATACAAATCAGTTGCCTGTAATTGCCATGCAACTCATAAACAATTTCGCTGCCGGCTTTTTGATGTAAATGGTCAATATTCTGGGTAATAACTGATTCAATAAAACTTCGCTTCTCCATTTTTGCAAGGACTACGTGTGCGATATTTGGTTTTGCATTGCCTAGGTTATCGTAAAATATTTCCTTAATTTTTATCCAAGACTGTAATGGCTTTTTGCGGAAAAAATCTATTTCAAGATAAATGGGATGATGTGTATTCCAAAGCCCTCCTTCTCCTCTGAATGAAGGAATTCCACTATCAACAGAAATGCCGGCTCCTGTAAATGCAACTGCATACCTGGCACCTCTAATCAGTTCCACAACTTTCTCTATATCACTTAGTAGCATTAGATTTTTATAAAACTTCAGGACAGTCTTTATGCAATATAAGGAAGAATATTGATTGACTCTTTCGGCAAAGAAGGATAGATTATTTTTAAGGAAATTTATTCTGCGTCTTCGTTTAGATTTTTATAAACTGAGACAGTGGTATCTTCATTAAACTGGATTTTGAAATTTAGTTTTCTGAATACAGAAATCATAGGCTTGTTATTTTTTGTGGTTTCTGCAAGGAGGCGTTTTATACCATTCTTCTTAGCTATATCAATACAGAATTCAGTAAGTATTTTGCCCAGTTCTTTCTTTTGCCATTTATCTGTAATTAAGACTGCATATTCCATGGTTTCAACATCGGGATCTGCAATTAACCTGCCCACACCAATAATTTCCTTCTTTCCGTTTTCTTCCAATTCGGCAACAATTGCAATTTCCCTGGCATAATCTATAAAACAAAATTGTGAAGCCACATCATGCGAATCGAAATAGAAGTCATACCTGAATCGCAGGTAAATTGCTTCCTTTGAACAACTTGCCAACAATTCCAGCCACAAGGGTTCATCTTCGGGTTTAATGGGCCTGAGCAACACTTCTGTTCCATCATTAAGTTTGGCAGTAGTAATCAGACTCTCAGGGTATGGCCTTAAAATGAGGTGAGAATAATCTTTAACCGGTTTGCTAAGAAGCTCCTGATCAACAACTATCCTTGCATCAAGAGCAATTACATCATCCGGAGAAACCAGAATCGGATTAATATCAAGCTCTTCAATCTCAGGATAATCCGCTGCGAGGTATGACAAGCGGATTATTACTTCAATCAGTTTATCAATATTTTTTGGTTTACTACCTCTATATCCGGTAAGCAGGGGGTAAATCTGAAGTGATTGCAACATTTGGCTTGCAAGACGTTCGTTCAAAGGAGGGAATTCCAGGCGTTTGTCCTTAAACAACTCTGCAGTGGTTCCTCCCATCCCAACTAACATCACAGTACCAAAAATTGGATCTTTCTTAATTCCAAGAATCAATTCAACAGCATCTTTTGACGAGATCATTTTTTGAACAGTTACACCTTCAATTTTTGCATGTGGCATTTTTTCAGAAACGGTTTTTATCATATTTCTGAAAGTTGCCCTTACCATTTCTTCGTTCCTGATATTCAACGCAACCCCACCAACGTCAGATTTATGGGTAATATCGGCAGAATATATTTTTAAAACCACAGGGTATCCTTTCTTATCGGCGATCCTGACTGCCTGATCCTCTTCAACAGCTACCTCAGGATGTGTGGTTGAAATACCATAGTCGTTTATAAGAAGCTTGGAGTCATCTTCATTCAGAATTTTCGCCTTAGGAAAAATAGTCGTAAGGTATTTTTTCCTGAGTTCATTTCTGTCGTAACTGAAAGAGACCGGAACTTCTTTTGGTGTTTCATATAAAAGTTCGAGGTTTCTGGAATAGTAAGAAAGTGTCATAAATGCCTGTATTGCCTGTTCGGGAGACCTGTAAACGGCAATACCGGCTTTGTTAAAAACAGTCATGCCATCTTTCATGCTCGCACCGCCCAGCCAGGCAGCCATAATAGTTTTCGAAGTTTTACCGGCTATTTCAGTAATGGCTTTTGCTGTTTCTGTCGGTGAGGTCATTGCCTGCGGAGTAAGAAGTACCAACACAGCATCCACACTTTCGTCTTCCAATATTATTTCAGTTGCCTTGGCAAAGCGTTCTGGTGTAGCATCTCCCAACACATCAACCGGATTTCCATGCGACCAGAATGGAGGAAGAAAATCATTCAGTTTTTGCATTGTGGTATCAGAAAATTTTACAAGTTTCCCTCCCCATGATATTAATGAGTCGGTGGCCATTACCCCCGGGCCTCCGGCATTGGTTATTATTGCCAGGTTTGAACCTTTTGGTACCCTTTTCCTGCCGATAAGGTCGGTAAAGTCAAAAATATCACCAAAGCTAAATACCCTTGCTATTCCTGCTCTCCTGAAGACCGCATCGTAAATTGAATCTTCCGAGGCCATTGCACCTGTATGTGAAGCAGCAGCAGCTGCCGATTCCGGAAAACGTCCTGATTTATATACAATAATTGGTTTTTTCCTTGCAAAAGCACGTGCTGCCGACATAAAAGCACGGGCATTGGTAATAGATTCAACATATAACACGATTGATTTGGTAGTAGGATCCTGACCAAAATAATCAATAAGGTCACCAAAATTGACATCCATTGAATTACCAATTGAAACAAAATATGAAAATCCAATATTGGCCTCATAAGCCCAGTCAAGAACAGATGTACATAATGCTCCTGATTGAGAAATAAAAGCAACATGCCCTACTTTTGGCATACCATCTGCAAAACTTACATTCATATTCAACCCAGGCACAATAATCCCAAGGCAGTTCGGACCAATAATTCTCATGTCAGGAAATTTTGCTTTTTCAGCTTTAACCTGCTCCTCCAGTTTTTTCCCTTCCTCACCGGATTCTTTAAAGCCGGCCGACATGATAATTACTCCGTTTATTCCGGCTTCTCCACATTCACGGATCAACTGAGGTACAGTTTTAGCAGCGGTCATTATTACGGCAAGATCGGGGGTTTTCGGCAGACTCTTTACATCGGGAAAACAAGGAATTCCCAACACTGCTTCCCGTTTTGGATTAACAGGATAAACAACTCCATTAAAACCACCACCTACCAGGTTTTTTAATGTAATTCCACCAACGCTTTTCAGGTCATTTGATACACCAATCAACGCAATTCGCTTTGGTCTGAAGATACTATTAAGTTTTTTTATCGGCATTATTAAATATAATTAATGGCATTCGTTTGTTTTACAATTGCACATGTATAAACATTAAAACAACTACTCTTTCACTGTAATTAAGTTCCGTTTTGTAGCTGTTTTTATAAACCGGCTTTTCCGTGGCAAAGGTAAGAAAACGAAGTCAACGGACTTATAAATAATGAAGCAGGTATTAGTTTTGAGCTCTAATCTTTTTAAATACACTTGTTAGCAGGGTCAAAAATAATATTAAGATAGTGCTTGTCAGAACTGCGTTGTTCATTATTAAAAGATCTACAATATGTGTAATAAACGAACAAGCCCGAACGCTGATTGGGCAGCACTCAGGCTCGTTTGTAATATTTGTTCGGCTTACTAGCTTTGCTTCATCAAGCAACAGCTTTATTTGCAGGTTTTACCATATAGATGGTAAATACTGCTACAAAGCAAAGAATGCCACAAATAGTGAATGCAAGGGGAAAGTTATTTAAATCGCCAAGTTTGCCACCCATTACTGGGCCAAAAATCCCACCAAGTGCATAGGCAATAAAAACCCAGCCATAGTTTTGTCCGACATGTTTTGTCCCAAAAGTGTCGGCGGTGATGGTTGGAAACAAAGCAAAATTGCCTCCGAAATTGAAACCAATGAGCATGGCAAATAAGTAGAGTGTAAGAACATTACCGGCCATCCATTGGAAAAGAATAACAGCTAATCCTTGTGTGGCCATCATAATAATGATAGAAGTCTTACGACCGATCTTATCGCTGATCAGACCCCAAACAATGCGACCCAATCCGTTGAACAGTGCAAAAAACACTGCCATTGCGAGTGTTGCGGCTGCTCCGGCTTCTATAGGCGACATCCCTGCTTTTGTCAGCGCCTCCTGTGGCCATAATCGCATCAGTCCGATGCTCATCAATCCGGCAGCGGCGCCAAAAGTGAAAGTAAGTAAAATCAGGTAAAATTGCGGAGTACGCAACATTTGGTTGCTGGTGAAATCTATAGTTCCGGCTGAATTTTGTTTGGTGGCAACCGGTGGCACCCACCCTTGGGGTCGCCAACCCTCAGGCGGAAACACCATCCATATGCTTCCGATTGCAACAAGGACCAGGTAGGCTACGCCATAAACCATAAAGGTTTTGGATAATCCGATGTTTGCAAGCAAATGCCCTCCGCCAAGCGCACCAAGTTTATCAGCCAATGCCATCCAGAGTGTAGCACCGAAACCAAAACCGGCCACGGCTAATCCTGTAATAAGGCCTTTTTTGTCTGGAAACCAACGCATACCAACGGCTATTGGAACAACATATCCCAATCCTATACCGCAGCCGCCCATGATACCGACAAATATAAAGGTTGTGGTAAAATTCTCAGCGCCAAAAAGGCCTGCTAACATGTATCCCAAACCAAGCACTATTCCTCCGGAAAGTGCAAGTTTTTGAGGGCCAACCTTTGGCATCATTCTGCCAGCTAATATCATTGCAACAGCAAACAGGGCAAGACCAGCCGAAAAAACCATTTGAGTCTGAGTTTTTGTCCAACCGGCTTCAACCAGCAATTTGGTGTAAACCGACCATGCATAGATGGCACCCAGGGCCAATTGGATTAGAATAGCTCCCAACACTACAAAACTTCTATTTTTTATTTTAGGTTCATTCATCTTTCTTTCATTAATAGAGTTAATAATTAAGAAAAAACAAAAGGCATTATGACCGATTCCGACCAGCAATGCCTTTTATTCATTCATTCTAAATTCGATTACCTTTTTACTTCAACTTTGGCACCGGTAATAATCTCTTCAACAATACCCGGATCAAGTAATGTTGAAATGTCGCCCAAATTGGAAGCATCGCCTTCGCCTATCTTCCGAAGAATCCTGCGCATAATCTTGCCGGAACGGGTTTTGGGTAAACCGCTCACAATTTGAATCAGGTCGGGTTTGGCAATGGGTCCTATTTGCTTTGTAACAGTGTCCCTTATTTCCTTTTCGATGCTTTTCATTTCTTCGTCACTAAGCTCTTCACAAATTACATAGGCATAAATACCCTGTCCCTTGATCTCATGAGGATAACCCACGACAGCAGACTCGTGTACTTTGGGGTGCTGGTTGATGGCATCCTCCACTTCGGCAGTTCCTATGCGGTGTCCCGAAACGTTGATAACATCGTCAATACGCCCGATGATACGGTAATAACCTTCCTCGTCGCGCTTTGCACCGTCGCCGGTAAGGTATAATCCTTTGAAACTCGAATAATAGGTTTGATAGCACCTTTGATGGTCGCCGTAAGTAGATCTCAGCATTCCCGGCCAGGGGAATTTGATGCAAAGGATACCCTCAACGCTGTTCCCTTTTAACTCCTTGCCATCGCTATCAACAAGAATTGGTTGAACACCCGGCAATGGAAGGGTAGCAAAAGATGGTTTGGTGGGGGTGATACCTGGCAGTGGTGCAATCATAATACCACCTGTTTCGGTTTGCCACCAGGTGTCAGTGATGGGGCATCTGCCTTTACCAACTACATCGTGATACCATCTCCAGGCCTCTTCGTTTATCGGCTCGCCAACGGTTCCAAGCACCTTAAGGGAACTCATATCATATTTGGTCACGAAGTCATTGCCGTGAGCAATCAAAGCACGTATGGCTGTTGGCGCTGTGTAGAATTGATTGACTTTATATTTTTCGACAATCTTCCAGAATCTGCCTGCATCTGGCCAGGTAGGCACACCTTCGAACATGATGGAAGTAGCACCAGACAAAAGTGGCCCGTAAACAATATAAGAGTGACCGGTAACCCAGCCAATATCGGCGGTGCACCAGAAGATGTCGCCATCGTTGTATTGAAACACATTTTTAAAAGTATATTCAGCAAAGACCATATATCCGGCGATGGTGTGAACAACACCTTTGGGCTTGCCGGTTGATCCGGATGTATAGAGTAAGAAAAGGAGGTCCTCTGAATCCATCACCTCAGCTTTATTTTCGCTGCTTACCCCCTCAATCAGATCGTGCCACCAGATATCCCTGCCTTCTTTCATAATAACATTGTCGCCGGTTCTATTGAAGACGATAATATTTTTTACCGAAGGGCATCTTGTAGCGGCTTCATCAACAACTTCTTTCAGAAGAATACTTTTAGCACCACGAAAAGCACCATCGGAGGTTATCACCAAATTCGATGAGGCATCAATAATCCTGTCGGACAATGCGTTAGCTGAAAATCCGGCAAAGACAATAGAATGAATGGCCCCGATCCTTGCACATGCAAGCATGGCGACAGTAAGTTCAGGGATCATTGGAAGATAAATGGCTATGTGGTCACCCTTTTTTATCCCAATCTTTTTCAGGGCATTGGCAAACTGGCAAACTTTTGCATACAACTCACCATAGGTGATCACTACATTATCCTCATTGGGGTCGTTGGGTTCCCAGATGATTGCCGCTTGGTCTTTGCGCATAAATAGGTTGCGCTCGAAAATGTTCTCGGTAATATTGAGTTTTCCGTTGACGAACCAATTCACATTGGGTGCATCCTTGCCCTCGAAAGACCAGTCAAGTACTTTATCCCATTTCTTGCGCCAAAAGTGGGTATCTGCCTTTTTTGCCCAGAATCCTTCCGGGTTGGCTACGCTTTCCTGGTACTCCTTTAAATATTCAGCCAGGCTCGAGATTTTGTTTGTCATAAGGTTTAAGTTAATGATGTTTAATGAATTAATATATGTTTACCATAGTTCGAAAATAAAAAAAGCAAAGGTAAAAATTCTTTCAGATTGGGCAATGCTATGGTGATAAAAACTTGTTTAAAATCGGTCATAGAAATAAAAGGAATGAAAATAGTGATTTCTCCTGTTGTTTACCCCGTAGGATACTATTTATCTATTATTCATACTATTAGCAATGGAGTTATCCAACGGGGTGAATTGAAAATTACTTTACCTTTGTTTTTTAGTTTACTGATTCAGATCATTCTTAAGATTATACCTTTGTTATTCAACATTTTAAGATTAAGAGTTATTTTATTGGTCGCTCTCCTGCCGTTTTATTGCTTTGGACAGCAAACCATGCGAATAAGGATCGTGGATGCCAATGAGCTACGTTTCGACCGCCGGCTAGGTAGCGAAATCAAACGCCTGCTGGGCAACGTTATTCTTGAGCACGAAGGGGCCCTGATGTATTGCGACAGCGCCTACCTGTACGAGAACACCAACAGCTTTGATGCCTTCAACCGCGTTAGAATCAAATCGGGCGACACATTGAACCTGTACGGAGACCGCTTGACCTATAACGGCAACACTCGTATTGCTGAGGTTATTAATAATGTAAAACTTATAGATCGCGAAACCACCCTTACAACACCCATATTGCTCTATGACCGAAACACCGGAATTGCTTTCTATGAACAGGGCGGAGTGATTATTGACGGAAACAATAAACTCACCAGCCACACCGGTTATTATATGACCAACGAAAAACGCATCCATTTCCGAAAAAATGTGGTGCTTCTGAATCCGGAATATGTGATGAACAGCGATACCCTTGTTTATCTGACCACCAACCGGGTTTCCTATTTTCATGGCCCTTCGACCATCAAAGCCGAAAACACATTTATTTATTGCCAGAACGGATGGTACGATACCCGCAATGATAAAGCCCAGTTCAAAAAAGATGCATACATTGTCAGTGGCGAACACACCTTGCGTGGCGACAGTCTCTTTTACGACCGTATCAACGAAATTGGTAAAGGTTTCGACAATGTGCAGATCACCGATACAGTTCAAAACATCCTGCTTGCAGGGAATTATGGGGAGTACTACAAACAGAAGGGCTATACCTTTATCACGCAGAAATCCATGGCGGTTTTTGTCGAAGGCAGCGATTCGCTTTATATGCATGCTGATACCATCAGGGCCTATTTCGACAGTGCACAGAATGTGAAACATGTAAAAGCTTACTCTAAAGCAAAATTCTATCGCGATGACCTGCAAGGCATGTGCGATTCGCTGGTTTACAATGTAGCCGATTCTATCATTGAGATGCATCGCAAACCAGTGATCTGGACCGGCGAAAACCAACTCACTGCCGATACAATACATATTAAAACTACCGGCGAATCGGTTGAATGGTTGACTTTATCCGGTTCGTCATTCATCATCAACCGCGACGATTCAACCAGTTTCAACCAGGTTAAAGGCCGGAATATGACGGGCTATTTTGTTGATAACAAGCTCAACAACATAAGGGTTCAGGGCAATGCCCAAACCATTTACTATGTTCGGGAGGACGATGGTTCGTTGTTAGGAATCAACAAAGCAATATCAAGCAATATGCGTATTGAGTTGAAAAACAACAAGATAGTAAAAATATTTTATTTTGAAAAGCCCGTTGCATCCATTACCCCAGAAGATGAGATGCCTGCAATGCAAAGGTTGCTTGGCAATTTCAACTGGCAAGAAGCCCTGAGGCCAAAAGAATGGCGGGATATTTTTAAACGAGATTAATCGCCGGGGGCTGGAACAAAAGGTGCGCGGTTGCCGCTACGGCCGAAAACCGAAAAGTGCAGGTAACGTTTCGGATTCAGTTTCATGTCTTCAATGAGTTGATTTAGCTGGTTCGATGAAGATTCCAGCTCGCGATAAAGCGAAGGATCGTTGATGAGTATGCCGAGGGTACCCTCAGCATTATCTATTTTCACCAATACGCTGTTCAGATGGTCGAGTGTGGTTTCAAGTTTCGTGAATGTTTGCCTTATATTGGTAGCCGTTAACGAATCGGTAACAGCGTGGATGTTATGGATAGTATTGGTGAGTATTTTGTTGTTATTGCGTAGGTTAGTGGTGATTGACTCGATGTTTTCGAGAATGATTGCCATACGTTTGCGTTCTGTTTGCACCAGTGTGTCAATTGTATAGGTAGTATGCTCTAGTGTTGAGATGGTTTGACGAATGCTCTCAAAACTTTGTGCCAGGTTCGAACGCGCATCAGCGTTGAGCACGGTTTGTATGGTGGTTACAACGGAGTCAATGCTGAGCAGCAAATCTTCGGCTTTTTTCTTGATGGGCTGTACCTGCCTGTTCACTTCTTCCTGCAAGGTGGCCTGCACGCCAGAAACCAATGTGTCGCCATTTTGGGCCATTATTGGTGATTTTCCAAGAATGAGATTGATGGCCCTTGAGCCCATCAGATCATGGCTGTAAATTATCACTTTTGAATTAATAGGTACCAACACCTCTCTTGAAGTGAGCATTTTAACAACGAATCGTGTTGAGCCTCCTCCTTCAAAAA
>JAUXXY010000076.1 GCA_030684735.1 Bacteroidales bacterium
AGAAAACCGTCATTGCGATCCCGCATTAGGCGGGAGAAGCAATCTTTTATATTGAAATACAAATGATTGAGATTGCTTCACTACGTTCGCAATGACGAAACAGACCTTTTTAGACCGGACTCATTGGTATAACAGAATGAATTTTGAAGGCACTGGGCGAAAACATCAAGCACATAATATTCATGTGTGATTGAAAAATATGTATATTTGTCAAAATATTCAATCATGACTGAAAAAATTGCAATCCTTAGAAAGTATAATTTCTGGGATGGTATATTTCCTGGGTTGGGATTGGTGCGCCGTACCTATCTTGATAAGATTCAGGGGTATATCGGAAACAACCTGATAAAAGTATTGGTTGGCCAGCGGCGTGTGGGCAAGAGTTTTATCCTCAGGCAAACGATTCAAAGAATAGTTGAAACTGGTGTACCTCCTGCAAACATTTTTTACCTTAACAAAGAATATACTGATTTTGATTTCATTTCAGATTACAAAGACCTTGACGCGCTCATAAAGGAATATATACAGTGGTTACAACCTATAGGTAAAGTCTATCTGTTTATTGACGAGGTGCAGGACATAAATGGATGGGAGCGGCTTGTGAATTCGTATTCGCAAAGCCATGCTGATGATTATGAAGTGTTTATCTCAGGGTCTAATGCTCACATGTTGTCGGGTGAACTAGCTACAATACTTTCGGGTAGGTATGTTGAGTTTATTATATTTCCGTTTAGCTATAACGAGTTCATAGCTTCTCATAATTTAACGGCCGGAAAGGAAAGTTTCCAAAAATATTTACAAACAGGAGGTCTGCCTGAGCTTCTTCACCTGCCAAATGACGAAATACGCCGCAACTACATGTCGTCAATCAGGGATGCCATCCTGTTGCGGGATGTAGTTCAGCGTTTCAGTGTGAAAGATGCCCGATTGCTTGAGGATATTTTTGCCTTTCTTGTGAACAATGCCTCAAATTTGGTGTCGGTAAACAATATCATTAACTATTTCTCTTCTAAAAAGCGAAAAACCAATTACGAAACAATTTCAAATTATATCGCATATATGGCCGGGGCATTTATTATTCACCAGGCCGAAAGATACAGCATCAAGGGCAAAGATATTATAGCGGGCAATTGCAAGTATTACATCAATGATCTGTCATTCAAGAATTACCTGTATCCCGGATTTTCATACGGCTACGGATATCTGCTCGAAAACCTTGTGTATTTGCAGCTAAAAAGCACCGGATTCAATGTTTATGTAGGCTATATGCGTGATAGGGAGATTGATTTTGTTGCATTAAAGGGCAACCGCACAATCTACCTGCAAGTGGCTTATTTGCTGAATGAACCGATGACCATTGAAAGGGAATATTCCCAACTTGAAGCCATTGACGATAATTTTGAAAAATATGTGGTATCATTCAACGACATGGCGCTACCAAATCGCGGAGGTATCCGGCACCTGTTGGCATGGCAGTTAGAGGAACATTTTCAATAGTTTCCGGGACCCCTGCCTGTCAAAGCGGTCAGACGGGATCCCAGTTGTCCGACCACTTTACAAACTACCTTATATTTGCATCAAAACTATTTCTGCCCATGACTTCACAACACTCAACCAACCCCGATACAAAAAATCAATACAACATTCCCGATATCATTAACGACTCTGAAAACATCGATGATTTCCTTAGCCGCTTTCCTGGCAGGAAAGTAGTTGTGGTTCAAGGCCTGGGCTTTGTTGGAGCCGTCATGTCAATCGTGTGTGCCAATGCCGATGGGGAAGATTATGCTGTGATTGGCATAGACCTGCCCAGCCCCAATTCCTATTGGAAGATATGCGAGATCAATGCCGGCCATTTCCCCATTCGCAGCAGCGACCCCAATGTAGGAACCTACTTCGAAAACGCCCGCCGGCAGGGAAACTTCTATGCCACCTACGATCCCTATGCTTTCAGCAAGGCCGATGTAATCATTGTGGACATAAATCTGGACGTAGATAAGCAAAACGGCGATCTCAACGAGTTGTTGGACTATGATGTTAACCTTGGCGGTTTTCGCAAAGCTATGGAATCCATCGGGCAACATTGCAGGGAAGAGGTGCTGGTGATTGTTGAAAGCACTGTGCCCCCCGGCACTTGCCATCAGGTTGTCTATCCGGTCATAAGAAAGTGTTTGGCTGATAGAGGTTTGGACAGTAATAAGCTATTGGTTGGCCATTCTTATGAACGTGTGATGCCTGGTCCCGATTATGTTGACTCCATCAAAAACTTCTACCGTGTATATTCAGGTATCAATGAACCCAGTGCCGATGCCACAGAAAGGTTTTTGAGAACTTTTATCTCCACCGAAAAATATCCACTCACCCGTCTGGGCAATACCAATGCCACCGAGATGGCCAAGGTGCTCGAAAACTCCTACCGTGCCATGAACATTGCATTCATCGTGGAGTGGTCGCGTTTTGCTGAGGAGGCAGGGGTGAATCTTTACGAAGTGGTGAATGCCATCCGCATGCGCCCCACCCATTCAAACATCATGTTTCCGGGTATAGGAGTGGGAGGATATTGCCTCACAAAGGATGCCCTGCTGGCATCCTGGTCGCGGGTGAACTTGTTTGGCAGCACCGAAAAACTGCTGCAAAGCGAAAAAGGAATAGCCATCAACGACCTGATGCCCTGGTATGCTTTCAACTTCATTAAAAAGCAAACCGGCGGGACCCTTCAAGGGAAAAAAGTGTTAATTCTTGGTGTATCCTATCGCAGCGATGTGGCCGATACGCGCTACAGCCCCGTGGAATACTTATGCAGGTTCCTGATGAAAGAACAGGCCATTATTTGTCTGCACGATCCTTTTGTTGGCTTTTGGGAGGAAATGAGCCGACAGGTGCCAAATAACCTCCCGGAAGTGATGAGCGGGGAAATTGAAATACTGGTTTTTGCTACATCGCATGGCGAATACCGAAGCAACAGCGAAATTTATCACTATATTGAAACCCACCCAAACACCTGGGTTTTTGACCTGGTTGGGGTGGTTCCGGATGAATTTATCCAGAATTCCCGTAACCAACGCATCCGGGTATTGGGCAGGGGGGATGTTGGAAAATAACATATCCAAAAAAATATTTACATGAAACATCCACTCTAAAAAGTCTCCCGCACCCCGTATGGAGGACAGGTTATGCGGGATTTAAAGTAGGCTCGACACTAAATATTGTAACCCCCATCACTTCCATCACTCCATCACTTCCATCACTTAAACATATTAAACGAACCAACAACAAAATATAAACAGATGAATAAACGTAAAGTCCTCTTACTTGGTGGTGGTGGTTTCATTGGTTTTGCAATTGTAAGGATACTTGCCGGCCGTGGAAACTACGATATTACCATTGCCGATAATTTCATCCGCAATCAGGACGACGAAGAAACCATGTCGTTCATTGCCGGAAACAATATCCGGCTGATAAGGGAGGATTTTACCGATCCAAAACAGTTCAATAAGCTCGAAGAGGGGTATGATGATTTTTATATGTTGGCTTCGATGATAGGCGTAAATAATACCCTGGAGATGCCGCACGAAATTATCCGGGTGAATACCGCTTTGATTTATAACTCGCTGGAATGGCTTAAACGTGCCAAGGTTAAAAATGTGCTATTCACTTCCACCAGCGAGTGCTATTCGGCCACCACCGATGTTTTTGGATACAGGATTCCCACTCCCGAGGAGGTACCCCTGTGCGTCAGCCCCATAGGTCATCCCAGGTTCACTTATGCTGTTACCAAAATGCTTGGAGAGTCGGGCTTTTTAACCTATGGCAAGGTATTGGGATTTAATTGTAAAATTATCCGGTATAGCAATATTTTTGGGCCACGAATGGGCTTCAAGCACGTAATTCCGCACCTGGTCGAGCGGTTTCTTGATAACGAAAACCCCTATCATATCTATGGCGGTGAGCAAACCCGCTCGTTTTGTTATATAGATGATGGCGCCCTTGGAACTATTCTGGCAATGGAAAACCAGGACGCAACGGGTGATATTTTTCACATTGGGGCAAAAGAAGAGATCACCATCGAAGAATTGGTTCGCGAAACAGGAAAATATTTCGACTACACAGGCCAATATATTTCAGCACCCACTTATCCGGGCTCAGTGGCGCGGCGCTGCCCCGATATCAGCAAAGCCGAAAGGATGCTTGGTTTCAGCCCGAAGGTTGACTGGCGTATTGGACTGGTTCGAACTATTGAGTGGTATATAGATTATTTTCAGACGAAAAGCCAGGATGGAATGAAATATTTCGAAGGACCAGATAAATTCTATAAAGCATGATCCTTTAATCAGTGCAACTCCATGTACAGGTTTGTTAAAAGAATTCTTGATGTACTCATTGCGACTATGGCGATGATTCTTCTTTCGCCTTTGTTTCTGTTGGTGATTTTGATATTGCTTTTTACCGGCGAGCATGAGGTGTTTTATTTGCAGGAACGGATCGGGTACTTAAACAGACCTTTTAAAATCATCAAGTTTGCCACCATGGTGAAAAACAGCCCAAATATTGGTACAGGCAGCATCACCCTGCGAAACGACCCTCGTGTAACTAAAATGGGACGGATTTTGCGCAAGACCAAGATCAACGAACTGCCCCAAATCTTTAACGTGCTTGCCGGTACAATGTCAATGGTAGGCCCTCGCCCTCAGATGATGGTGGACTTTATGAAGTTTCCGGAGCACATCAGGCAGGTAATATACCAATCGAAGCCTGGGATAACAGGCATTGGATCCATTGTTTTCAGGGACGAGGAAAAATGGATATCGAACTATAAGGGCGATTACCATGAGTTTTACAGGGAGCATATTGCCCCTTACAAAGGCGAGTTGGAAATATGGTACCGGCAGCACGCCTCAATTGGGGTTGACCTGACGCTTCTTTTTATTACCTTTTATGTTGTTGTTTTCCCAAAAAGTGATGTGATTTTTCGTGTTTTTCAAAACTTGCCCAAACGGACTAACAGTATTGAAACAGTGACTTAATATCCATCCTTTTCATATCTTTGGAGTCACAAATTCTTTAACAACTTAGTTCAACTCATCTTCATTATGGCACTCAACAATGTGGAATTGATTATGTTGGCAATGGTTACCGGCGGTTTGATCACCTATTTTTTTATTCCGGTAATCATTTCTGTGGCTCGACTTAAGGGCATAATTGATATTCCGGACAATGGCCGTAAAATTCACCACGATAAAACTCCGACACTTGGCGGAATAGCAATATTTGGTGGTGTCCTGATAGGATTATCATTATGGATTTCGCCACATACGCCTGGTTATTTCCCATACATGATCGCATCATTAATGATTCTTTTTGCTACGGGGCTAAAAGATGATATCTTACTTGTATCAGCACGAAAAAAGCTGATTGCACAAACAATTGCCGCTGCAAGCATTGTCATCGGAGGAAATATCCGTCTGCATCATTTCGAGGGGTTCCTGGGGTTAGAAGAGGCAGTGGGAATTAGCGGAATAGTTTTTACCATATTTGCCATCGTTGTTATAATCAATGCCTTTAACTTCATTGACGGTATAGATGGGTTGGCTGGCTCTATTGCACTGGTGGGTTCAGTGGTTTTCGGTATATGGTTTTATTTGAACGGGCATTTCGCAGAAGCAATACTATCATTTGCTCTTGCTGGTTCGCTGGCTGGTTTCCTGTATCATAATTTTGAGCCGGCCAAAATTTTTATGGGCGATACAGGGGCACTGATCGTTGGTTTCATCATGGCAGTGCTTGCCTTCAAGATGATAAGCCTGAACGAAGCCTCCAATTCAATTTCTTTGCATCGGCCTTCAGGTCTGGCCTTTTCAATACTGATTGTACCTATGTTCGATACGTTGAGAGTAATTATTATCCGATTGCTAAATGGTCAATCACCACTGAAAGCAGATAGCAGACACTTGCACCATTGCATGCTTCGTATGGGCTTCAGGCACCGTCAAATTGCACTCATTCTTTCCGCCTTTACCCTTATAATTGTTTTTATCTCAATCCTGATAAATAATTGGCCTTTGCATTACTACCTGCTTGCGGTTATTTTCATTGCCTCGCTAATACTGCCTACACTTTGGCTTATCAAACGGTTTATCAGATTAAGAAGGCAGAAAAACCTGGGGAAACTCTTTAGTGCCAACGCTTTCATCAATGAATTGATAAAGCCATGTATGTTTGAAGAAGGAAATAAAAAGGAAATTATCTGACCAGGATAAAACAAGCACCTACATCACACAAATGGGTCGGGGTCAGTTTCGGTTTAAACAATAGCGGTCGTAATTTATTTTTCCATCTTTATCTCCCATTCTCATAGCGGCCGTGTAGTCTTTACATGCAGCCTCAATGTTGTTCAATGCCTGGTGGCAAACACCACGAAGGTTTAACAATGATGGCTCGGGTTTAATATTCATAAAGATAGTATCCATATCCGAAATACAGTTTTTGTAATCTTGAAGATAATAGTAGCAGAAAGCACGCATCCTATAAGCATTAGGGTCGAAGGGGGTTACCTCAATGTAATCGGAAAAATACTTTAACGCTAGTTTATAGTTTCCGCTATGATATAAGGAGGATCCGGTATTGAAAAGGTGCACATTGGGACCGATAAATTTCCTGTAATGCAGAAATTGTTGTTGTTGTTGAATTAATGTATCTCCGGGCAAATAGAGGCGGGCAGAGTCAATCAGCTGACTGGCTCTATCAGAATCTCCGATTTTATCAAGAAATGATGTTGCAAATAACCAGGCCTGGCTATTGAATTTTTGTTTATCGAGAAACCTTTCGAGGTATTCCTTGATTGCTTCATCTTGTTGCCTGGTTTCAAGAACACTCAGGAGCATGTGAAGATTAGAAAAATGAAATGGTTTTAATTCGTAGGATTGCTTGGCATAAGCCAACATACTATCGGGTTGGCTGAGCTTGTGGTAGATTGTTGCAAGGAAAAATTCTCTTCGCGCATCATACGGATTTGAGTCATCTTCCATCAAAATTCGTATAGCATCATCGTATTTTTGATCCTGGATCAGGTACCTCGCTTTCAAGGCTTCGATTGATTCGCCCCAGATACTAATATTTGGGATAAAAGGAAAACCTTTGGTAAACATGCTGGAGGGATGCTGCAGTTTTCCTCCTAAAAGATCCTGATATATGACCCGTTGCAACCTGAGCGACTTAAAATTCAGAAAGAAGATGTAAGAGGTTGCCATAAGTAAGATAGTGAATAAAACAGCCAGTCCGCTAAATATCAAGCGCCTGGCTTTTTTTTGTTCACCAAATATGTTGTGGGGTTCAGCGATATTTTGTTTTTTCTGAATAATGGATGAGGCGATACCTATGGCAATAAACAATCCAAAGAGCAGTAAAATCTCTGGCCGGTCGGCAGGGAAGTTAAAGAATGCATCGAAGCTATAGAAAAACATTCCCGATGCCGCCAGAAAGAGATACTTATAGATATCATCAATGGGCGTTCCTTTAAAAAACACCATAAGAAAATTGATAGCTATGAGCACAAAGAGCGATAAAAACAATAGGCCACCTATAAGACCGGTTTCGGCAGCGGTTTCAATAAAATCGTTGTGGGCCTTGTAAAGGTAGATATAGTCGGGTTTTTGGCGGTTTTCGTATCTGAGAATTTCGATCTTCCAGTTGCCTGCTCCAACACCGAGCAGCGGGTTTTGCCTGAGCAGTTCGAGCGACCATTTCCAGGATTCGATACGCAGGCTGGTCGAAGCATCGTAGGTATTGATTGTCGAAAGTTGCCCGGCAACACTCTGGTTAAATCTGCTGGTCCTGTCTGGATAATAAAACCGTTGGGTTGCCGAGAAAACCACCACTGCGAGGGCCAGTGCGCCCAGGTATGTGGCCAGCGATCCGAGCTGCTTTTTTTCACGAAACCTGAAGTATCTGATGATGGTATAGGCTGCGAAAACAATGGTGCCAAAAACAATTCCCACATAAAAACCACGCGTTGCCATAAAAAGGGTTGCCGTGAATCCCATAAACAAGGCCAGCAGGCCAAGCTTTTTCAACCAGCCTTTTTCGAACATAAACAGCCAGAGTGCGAAGGCCATTTTCACAAAGATGGAAGAAGCCAGGATGTTTTTATTGGAATAAACAGACTTAATTTCAATTATTCCGGGGATTTTGCCATTGATATACTGATTGATGTAGTAGAAAACCGAGAGGCTGTCGAAGATGAGTATTCCGGTAACCACAATGATGATGAGCTTCACATTGCGGATGTCGCGCATAAGAATAACAGACATGAATAGCACTGCGGAAAATACCGAAAATATTTTGGTGAACTGGATCACTGATTCAGAGATATTGATTGCATTGGTAAACGAAAGCAGGCAAACAAATAGAAAGACAGTATAGGCAAGGCCAATTTTATTATTGAAGAAGGCCTTAAAATAGCCTGTATTATTTCTGAATTCGGGATTAAAGATCAGGTAGATAAAGACCAGCAGGTTCAGGAGCGCCAGCGATAAAAACTTAGGCCCGTTGGTATCGAGGGTCATCAGGTTTGGAGCAAAGGTGGGAATCAGAATGTAAGCAAGTACGATAAGCCCAAGGATGAAGTTATAGGGATTGGTAGGCTTTTTTACTTTTGAGGCATGGTGGGGCTGCTTCTTTTGATTTGCCATAATGCCTTGGTTTTGAAACTTATATTAAACAGATTTTCTTCAGCACTTCCTCGTTTATTTTGAATAAATATTCTGGGATAGAAAAAGGATTGTGCTTGTTTTGCATTGCAAAATTACGCTTCTTACCCAATATCACAGCCCGATTGTCAAATTCTGGATAATTCTTTTTTTGAGGTGCTAAGACTAGTTTAAAATTCTCTTTTAACGATTCATTTCCGTCAATAAAATATTGAATTTCTCTGTGAAACTTCGTGGTATCTTTGTGAAACTCTGTGGCATAGCTATTACACAAAGTCACACAAAGAAGACACAAAGTTGCACAAAGATTTTATCGTAGCACTTCAAAATTTATAGTGAGACCCGTCGAACTAAAAGAATTAGCCCAAATTCTTCTTAAGTCTCAATATCATGTTCCATTTAATATACTATTTGACCTGCATTGAATTGGGTTCAATTGCGGAAGGCATTGCTGATGAATTAATTTTTGTTTGCGCAATAGTTCATATAATTGGTTTCGCCATTTTTATCACCGGCTTTCATTGACGCCAGAAAGTCTTTACAGGCTTCTTCCATGTTGTTTAATCCTCTGAAATTCACCCCACGCAGGTTTAGCAGGGCAGGGTCCTTTGTTCCCTTGTCGAGTATTAAATTAACATCTTCAATGCTTTTTTCGTAATCTCTTATCCGATAGTAGCTTATCGCACGCAACTGGTAAACATTGGCATCAAACGGAACCTTCTCAATATATTGGT
>JAUXXY010000077.1 GCA_030684735.1 Bacteroidales bacterium
TGGGCAAATCCTCGGTAAGTGCATAGCCTAAACCCATGTGAACCCCACCATGAACCTGGCCTTCGAATAGCATGGGATTCATGATTTTACCTCCATCGTGGGCTGCTACCATTTTATGGATATTCCCTTGTTCGTTAAGTACACAAAGCTGTGCGGCATAACCATAGGAGAAATGGGTTATCTGTTCTACTCCCTGTGTACCGGGTTTTGTGGTCCAATCGCAAACAAATTCTCCACGGTAGGTTTTGCCGGCCAATTGGCTCAGCGAATTAGTTTTCAGATCCTCTTTCAGGGTTTTTGAAGCATTGATAATTGCCAGCCCGAGCAAGGCCGTTCCACGCGATGATGTAGTCATACCGGTAGGTATAGCAGCTTCGGTATCCACTACCACTTCTATGATGGCGGGATCAATAGCTGTTTCTTCGCAAAGAGTTTGTATTGCCATGTTATGAACACCTTGTCCCATCTCGGTCCAACCATGTTTGATAATAATTCTTGTTTTTGAGATAATCTCAATGATCGCTTTCGATTCATCAATCATACCGTTTCCAACACCGGAGTTCTTAATGGCTGAGGCAATGCCAGCATATTTGGCTTTATAAAAATCTTCTTTGAGTGCTTCGAGGCAGGCCCTGATGCCTACACCATAAACTTTTTGTCCGGTAGAAGTACTCAATCCATCCATCAGGGCATTATCGTACCTGAATTGCCAACGGTCGAAACCGGCTTGGTAACAAATATCGTCAATGCAGCTTTCGAGGGCAAAATTCACCTGGTTGGCGCCGAAGCCGCGCATAGCACCGCTAGGGATGTTATTAGTATAAACTGTACGGGCTTCTATAGAAATATTGGGAATATAATAACCACCCGAAGCATGGCCTGCCACACGCTCCATCACCTTGGTTCCCACTGAGGCATAAGCGCCTGTATCTCCGGTTGCCAGAAGTTTTAACCCCAATAAACTGCCTTTTTCGTCGGCTGCTACTTCAATGTCCATAAACACCGGATGACGCTTGGGATGCAGGCGAATTGATTCGCTGCGAGAGAGCGTGAGCTTAACCGGTTTTTCGAGTAAAAAGGCAAATAAGGCGGTTTGTGCCTGAATGCTCAGGTCCTCCTTGCCTCCAAATCCACCTCCATTAGGCACCAGGATCACACGTAACATTTCCTCAGGAATACCCAGCACGGCTCCAACTTGTTTGCGATCCACATACACGCCCTGACTCTGGCTTAATAGCACCATACCTCCATTTCCATCAGGGTAGGCAATGGCGGCTTCTTTCTCAAGGAAAGCGTGTTCAACCCGTTGCGTTTCATATCTTCCGCGTGAAATGTATTTTGCCATCCTGAATACTTCCTCAACCTCTCCGACTGTGAATCGGGTGGAGTCGAAATTGTTTGGCTTTTCAGGGTGTACACGATTGCCCTGGATGGCCTCAAAAACATCTGTAACAGGTTCCAACACTTTATACTCAACCTCAATAAGTGCAACAGCTTGCCTTGCAATCTCATCGCTAGCGGCAACTACCCCGGCAATCACGTCGCCGATATAGTTTGTGGTCTGACCCTCTGCAATCATGACCGGCCAGTCTTTATAAATCAACCCCACGTTTTGCTCTCCCGGAATGTCGGAAGCCGTAAAAACCCGGTGAACTCCTGGGTATGCTTTTGCCTTTTCGGTGTGTATTATTTTAACTACTGCTTTAGGATGATCACTGAATTTCAATGCGGCAAACAGCATGTTGGCCAGAAAAATATCATCAACAAATTTTCGAATACCAAGCGCTGTTTCGTACCCCTGGTATTTGGGATGCGAAACACCGACTTTGCCGTTGGTGGTTTTGATATCAATCTTACGGTTCTCACGAATGGCTGAACCGGCCTCCGATATAGCCTCTTCAATTTTCTTGTAACCGGTACACCGGCAAAGATGAGGTTTGATGGCCTGTCGGATATCATGGATGGTAGGATTGAGGTTTTTCTGAAGCAATACCTTGGTCCTGCTGATGAAACCCGGCGTACAAAAACCGCATTGAACGGCTCCTTTGTTTACAAAAGATTTTGCGATGGTTTCCTTAACTTCATCCGGAAATCCTTCCATGGTAAGAACCTCGGCACCCTCCAATTTGCTCATCTTAATCAAACAGGCCAGCCTGGCATCTCCGTTTATTTCAACGGTGCAGGCCCCGCAAACACCCTGACCGGAACATCCGTCTTTGGCAGCAGTGAGGTGGTGATCGAGGCGCAGAAAATCTAAAAGTGATCTTTCAGAATTACCTATGTAATTCGTTTTTGACCCATTTAAGTGAAAAGAAATCATTTTTTCAAAAACGTTAATATGAGAGATAGTCGGAATTGGTAAAATACCGCAGCAAACCTTCTATAAAGGCAAAATTACTATTTTCCGGTAAATTACGGCCGGCGCTGAAAGGCGCAGATATGAATCTGCTGAGTTGTCTATTCCAAGATCAGGTGACGGTGGCAGAAAAGTGCCAAAATATCTAGTTAAACGTTAATCCCTACCATCTTTCATGGTAGTACAACTGGTCATTCTTTGGATGTAGGATCTGACCTGATTGAAGCTAAAAAATGACTTATCTCAAAATAAAAGGTACAATTATAGCGATCATACCTGTACACACCACTACCAGAATAAACAGGTTGTACCGGATGCTGTAATTGCCCATGAGTGATTCATCATAATATTTATCAACATCCTTGTCTTTGTACATTCTAATAAGACCTGATACCAGTTTTAGCCGGGTTTGTTTTCCTTTCAGTAAACCAAAAATCACTACAAGGTTCACTAATACAATCAGGAAAACGAAAAGAAACATTACAATGAGCATGGAGTCGTCGGTGCGAGATTTCTCGACCATCCCCGAATTGATTGCCAGGGTAATTAGGTTCAGCATAATGGCAGTCAGGATAAAGATAGTATCCGTGCGTGTATTCTGCTGCAACTCCGACGTGATGTGGTTGTGAACATGTTCAATCATGGCTTTTTTTCTTTAAATTATTGCTCTGTTAATTTTAACAAATATATTACATTTTCAGGTTGTCGAGTTTCGGTCATACTAACTTTTGTCTTCCGGTTCAATCTGAATGTCAATTTTAAAGGATGCTGTCGCGGCACACTTTAATTCATGATACAACGAACAGAAAAAGCTGCACTACCTCCACCCGTATTCCTCTGGATCTTGGCCTGATTCCAGTCCATATTGCGGTAGAATTTCTGTATAGGTTGAGAACTCCAGAGATAGGTTTTATATCCAAGTCCCCAGAAAGTATTCTGAACAAAATATCCTCCCGGAAGTAATGTAAAACCATAAGAGTCTGTTGCACCAGTATTCGGATACTCCCAGAGACCGGTGCCTGATTTTTTCAGATTTCCGCCTGCGTTGGTACCTCTCCAATTATTCATTCCCCACACCGGATCTCCTATTCCTAATTGGCTGTCAACTGCACCTTCCAGTATCTGCCAGTCAAGATCACCTGGTATATGCCAGCCTTCCGGACAAATGCCCTGCCCTCCGTTTTCGTTGGTGTACTTCATCATTTCATCCCAGAAATACAAGCCTCCTAAAATATTACAGTAAGCCTCATTATCGCCCATACAGTATTTTTCGATAATGTTGTTGTTCGTCTGAGCCTGTGAAGACGGGATCATTATTCCTGCATTCATGTTTTCCTTCATCCAGCATTGACTGAATATTTGAATGGTATGGTAGTATTTTCCATCATAGCAAAGTGAGTCAAGGCCTGGGCACGGAATATTGGTAGCAAACTGAAAAATATATTCCTTACTTTCTATAGGTGAATCCATTAATCCTGATTCTTCAAGAGATGTGTGACCAACAAACAACAACTGATCACCGGGATTGTAATCAAAATAGTTTTTGAATTGAACTGATTTAAAGGTTTCTAAGCCTTCACTGCCTTGATATTTTAAACGGCATGCTTTAGAAATTCCATTCCCTGTGGCAAGCATTCGAATGAACCTGTTTTGGCCTTTGTATTTTACCGCCATATGGTAAAACCTTTCGTTGGAGGGGAAAAATTGAAAGGTATTTATTCCGGCATTTAACTGACCTCTGTAATGTATAAGTTGCTGTCCAAGAAGATTGCTTACCCTGATTTCGATATTATCTCTTTCGGGCAAATAAACTGTAATGGTTGTTTTATCAATAAAGGGATTGGGGAAATTCTGTGAAACATAAAAATCGTTACCTGAACTTCCCGGATTTATGATGCCTGTTGTTAAAGTATCTAACACAAGGATAAGATTAGGTGAATACAATGTAGTATCACAACTCTGTGTCAGGTTTTTAACCCAAACACTATCGGGTACTACCTGCTGCCCATTATTATCTCCCGTGAAAGACAGGGTTATGATACCGGGTTGTGCGAACAATTTTAGTGAGAGCACCATTACCACCGCCATTAAAAAAATGATTTGATGGTTTCTTATTTTCATTAGTATGTTCTCCTTCTATTACTTTCCAAGATATTTCATTTCGAATTGTTTCCACATTTCAATTACCTCTTCCACGGTAAATTCTTCCAGGGGCATGGGTTCCTGTTTCTGAATTTCCGGAACCATATTATAGAATTCCTTACTCGGATTGAATAAATCCGAAACAGCCAGGGTAAGATCAACTATTTCTGCCTCAGGGTCAACAAAAGTCAGTTCCCATTTACTTACAATGGCACTCACTCCTGCAGCTTTGGCAACCTGAGGCAGCTTATCTTTTACTAGTTCCAGGATGGCATAGTTTGAGCCCCTGCTGAATACCTGTTGATGCAGCAGGTATTGATAGGTAAGAATCTTATAGAAAGCTTCTGTTTTCTTTAAGGTATCATCCGACTGTTCAATGATTGCTCCTTCTTTACCCATTTTGACTTGTTGCTCATCAAACATGGCCGATCTCGAATATGCCATAGTCACGATTCGCGAATCGTAGGTGCCGATTTTGAGGAGCTGGGACTTTTTTTGAGCTGAAGCATCGCTCCAGCATGTTGCAAGTAAAATCAATGCAATCATCGCAAAGATTGACCTGAATGTGTTGCATTTTGTTTTCATAAGTGTTGTTTTTAAGGTTTATAAAACATATCCGGTGATAGTGGTTGGCAGATTATCAATCGCTTTTTTGTTTTTTGCTGATTAATATATGATGTATGATGAACAATATACCGGCGAGAGCAAGTGGCGCCATGATAATCAGTACCCCTGAATTACCGCTGAAACCCCTGAAATAAACACTTCCTGCCAAGGCAGCAAGCAGAAACAATATACCTCCTGCCAGTTCCCGTTTCCAGGCAACTATTAACACAACTATCACGATCAGTGCAGAGATATTATGTATGAGAAAACAAAGGATTTGTTTGCCAATTACCGGCTGTCCATCAAAACAATCCAATGAGAAAAGCATCATAAAAAGGATCGCCAGGATGGCAAGAACCCGCGGAGCCCATTTTATTATTTTCTGTACCACCTTCTTTTTGTATTTGGGTTAAAAAATCATATAAGCTAATTTTGTCACTGATTCTTTACTTGAACATAAAACCATACCGCCCTTCGAGGCCAATGGGGAAAATCTTCTTATTTTTAATAAAATACGAAACCCACACCTGACCTATGATGTTTTGACGGGTATTATCCCATCTGTATTGTACACCCGGAATAAGAGAAATCAGTGACAGGGAACCAGGATCATCCTCACTTTTATGACGGACAGGAGATATCAGCAGAGAGTACTGTAAGCCAATTTTTGGCCGCCAGTTCTTGCTCCCCACATAATAATTGTAACTGCCATTCAATGTAAAAGGGAAAACAAGTTTTTTCTCATATGCTGCCAAAACACTGGCCTCAAAGCAATGGTGGTCATCAATCCTGTAGCTGAAATAGGGTCCGAACATGATTGCTCCACTAAGGATAAGGCTTACTCCAACTTCTGGCTTCTGTGCCCTGACATCGGTTCTGCCTGTCACAATTGTGATAGTAAATAGCAAGATTATCAGTATTAATTTTTTCATAATTGAAATTGGTTTTTATGATTTGATTGTAAAATTAGCTCAGGCAGTAGGTTGAGACTTGAAATTCTTTTGTAAATTTGTAGTAAAGTGTTTTACAACTATTCCGCAACCTATCAAACTCAATTAGTGCCCACCTTTGCAGCAAGACGATAAAATATACTTTAATCTCCTCAAAAAGGAAATTATTTCGGTCATGAAGCATTCATATCCGGGAATAAATCCGGACATCTCCGACTGGAAGGGACAGGAAATTACCGATTTTCAGGAAGAGTTGCGGATAAGGGCGAAGGGGCAAGTCAGTGAAAAGTGGTTTTACACACACATAAAAGCAGTGGACCCAGCACTGCCACGCATTGATGTGTTGAACCTGCTTAGCAAATTTGCGGGTTTTTCAAACTGGAACGACTTCAAGTTTAATAAATCGGGTTTGATTCCGGCTACGTTGCGCTACAATAAGTACAACAAAGTGTTTATAGCCATTCCTTTCATAGTCATCGTTATCATGCTCTTGCTTTATGGCCTGTTCAGATTATTCAATACACGGGAATACAGTTTTTGCTTTTACGATGTTGATACAAAGGAACCTGTTATCAACAGTAGTATAGAAGTGTTGTTATTGAGCGATGATGAATCGCCAGCAAGCTACATCTGCAATCATGACGGGTGCTTTGAAATACGTACCGATAAAAGCAAAATAAAACTTGTTGTCAGGTCACCCTATTATCGTACAGATACCGTTGACCGTGTTTTGAAAAAGTTTAACAGTTACACAAAGGTTGGTCTTCGTGCCAATGAATACGCTTTGATGATTCATTATTTCTCGCAAATGAAAGTTGAAGACTGGGAAAAACGTAGACTTCAGCTCAATAAGATGTTCGATGACGAAGCCGTGATTTATCAAGTCATCGGCAATGACAAGACGTTGGGGATGGAATTATATAGCAAGGCTGAGTTTATTGATAAGCTGACAATGCCTTCGGCCAGCCTGAATCAGATCGAGGTTCTTGACACAAGATACCTGGGCGATAGGATTCTGATACTGCGGTTTAGAATAAAAGAGTTAAGCAAATGAAAAGGATTCTGAAAATATTAGCGCTTGCCCTAGTCTATCTTATTGCTGGAGGCCGGAGTTGTAGCGACGAAGAACAGGCGTCAGAGTTCATTCGCAATAAAACCTTGTCAGAGATTACCGACAGCATCCGCCTTGAGATGGATACTGATGATCTGCCAGAGCATTTACTTCGCGCTTTTGAACTAGCTGCAATCCAGAAACTTTCCGACTTTACCGACTATTGGCAAATAGTTACCGATGCTTCGCTTGATACAACCTTCCGAAAACAAGCTGCAGTATTGGCCAGAAGCCTTTTTATAAATGATGATGTTTGCTTAAATCTTCGTTTTCAGAACGACTTAAGCGATGAGTTGCTTCCTCTCGATAAACTTTTAAATGCTGTATTAAATGATCAAAATGTCAAATCCAACTTCATTATTGATTCCATAGGTGTTGAGAAGCCATTTACAAGGATCAGCGACGCGGCTTTTTTAGGTTATTTGAAGTTTAAAATAAACCGCCCGCATGGAATGCTTGACCATAAAGTAACGATTGCTGAAAGCAACCGGATAGAAATATTATTGGTAAAGGCTGATAAAAAACTTGGAGGCCAAACCTTGAAAATCTGGTCAGTATGGTTGGGAGATATGAAGTGAATTTATATCAAAGGATATTGCTTACATCAAGCCATTATTAGATATTTCTAACGTCAGGAAATTTTGATGGAGGCATTATAACCATTGACGATACCGACTTAAGGTCTTTTAACCCGCTCCCTGTCAATAATACAACGTTATCTGATATGGCAGGCAGTTTTTCTTGCTGCTGATAAGCCATTAATCCGGCAAAAGCAGCCGAGGCGGCAGGTTCTGCAAAAATACCGGTTTTGCTGGCAAGTACCGATGAAGCTGTCAGGATTTCCATATCACTTACTACTATCGTTTCTCCCCGATATTGTCTGAGGAATTGTTGAGTCATAAAAAAATTGCGTGGTATATCCACCGCAATAGAATCGGCAATGGTATGGCTCGACTTGATTTCAAAAACGGGTTTATCGAGATTCCTCACCAGGTTATCGCTCCCCATTGATTGTACGGCAACGATAATCGGCATCCGATTAATAAAACCAAGCATAATCAAATCTTCAAACCCTTTATAAACACCTGAAATAATAACACCATCACCTACCGGCACAAAAATCCGGTTAGGAATTCTGAATCCTAGTTGTTCAAATAACTCAAATGCGACAGTTTTTTTTCCTTCAATAGTCAGCGGGTTGTAGGCTGTGTTTCGGTTGTACCATCCGAACCTTTCTGTAGCTGCAATGCTCAGGTCAAAAGCATCATCATACGTTCCTTTAACGGGTACGATGGAAGCCCCGTACATCATAATTTGAGTGAGTTTAGCCGGCGGTGCGGATTCCGGGACCATGATAATGGCTTTTTGTCCCTGTGCAGCACAGATTCCTGCCAACGATGAACCGGCGTTTCCGGTGGAGGCGGTCACAATAGTATCAAAACCTCTTTCTTTTGCAAACGCTGAAACCAGGGCCGAGGCACGGTCTTTAAACGAAAAGGTAGGGTTCTGAGAGTCGTCTTTTAGATGCAGTTTGAAAGGCAACTTGTCATTTCCGAAACTTGTAAAAGTGTATAAGGGTGTATCGCCTATCCTCAGATTTGGGAGGCTTTCTTTCTTCTCAATCGGGAGCAGGTCAAGAAACTTGTTTTCTTTCAAGTTTTGAAAATCAAGGTTCTTGTTTTTGACTGCCTGATAATCATAGATGACTTTCAAAACACCTTTAGGAGGCTCACCAGGTTTGTTTTGTTTACTGCAGGCGTAACAGAGATAAATTAACTCATTATCAGCATATTCGGCCCCGCAGTTGATGCATTGGTATAGAAACTTTTGATTTTGCTGCATTTGATAGCTGTTGAATACTGGAGCGATGATGACCACGAACACATCGGGATATGTGCTGATTGGCTGATCCGTGTTCCATTGTATTTAATTTCAAACCTAAATCCGTGAACGATTTTATGAACTGCCGTCATTGCGAGGGAGCGTAACGACCGAAGCAATCTCTTTATAATCGGAGAGATTGCTTCGTGCCTCGCAATGACGAATACCTTCACGAATTCAGGTCAAAGATACTCCTTTATCACTCCTGTTCTTTCATTGAATTGTTCAATCAAAGTATCCCATTCATCGGCCATGGCAAAACGCGATGACCAATAATCCGGATCGTACCATTGATCATTGAGTTCCTGGACAGTTTTACCTTGCTGTTCCACCCAGGTAAAATACTTGAGGTTATGAATGGCTTTACGGTCCGGATAACCCAGCTCTTTCATGTCGCTGGTATGAGCTCCCAGGAGGCATTTTTCAAAATCCCGTGCAGCTTGAAGCGTGGTATAATCACCTCGTTCTTCGCGCAACTCTTCCAGCCTCGATTGATAGAGTTCTACACTGTCGGTGGCGATGGTTAGAATTATATCATCGCCGGTATACTCAAAATGTTTTGCTGTTTTTATGGCTGATATCAGGTTGGCGATACCTGAAATACCCAACAAATGAAGTTGATCCACCACCTGTGGGTCAATTCCCTGTGATTTCAGGTAATCTTTTCCCACCGGCTCATTGAACAGCCTGAGAAGGCGCATACAGTCTTCATCGTCAATTGCAGTTACTACATCTGTATTGCGTACGTTGTGTACCCAAGGAACATGTTTATCACCAATACCTTCTATACGGTGGCCACCGAAACCATTATTCAGTAGAGTCGGGCATTGCAGTGCTTCCGAAGCAACTACTTTAAGCAAGGGGTGCTTGGTTCGCAGGTAATCGCCGCCTGCAATGGTGCCTGCCGAACCTGTATTGGAAATAAAAGCTGCCAGATGGGATGAGACTTCTTTTACTTCATCAAATGTTTCTTCAAGGGCCGGGCCTGTAACATGGTAATGCCATACAGGGTTACCGGGCTCATCAAACTGGTTCAGGATAATATAGTCGGGTTTGGTGCGACGCAGCTCCCAGCATTTGTCATAAATTTCTTTCACGTTTGATTCGCAACCGGGTGTGGCAAATATTTCGGCATCCACCTCGCGCAGCCATTCAAAGCGTTCACGGCTCATCTCCTCGGGAAGGATGGCTACGGCAGTACACCCCATTAGGTATGAGTCGAAAGCACCACCACGGCAATAATTCCCGGTGGATGGCCATACAGCTTTATGAATGGTTGGGTCGAACTGACCGGTGATAATACGAGGTGCCAGGCAACCATAGGCAGCACCAACCTTGTGAGCCCCTGTCGGAAACCACTTGCCCACCAGAAAAACTACCCTGGCCTTGATCCCGGTTAGACTTGAGGGAATCTCAAGATAATTCACTTTACCAAAACCACCACCCACAGGTGTCGGTTCATTTTTCCAGGTAATCCTGAAAAGGTTAAAAGGGTTCAGATCCCAAAGTCCGATGCTTTTCAGCTGTTGTTTTATCCGGTCCGGAATCAACCCGGGGTTTCGCATCTGGGCAAATGTTGGAAGGATGATTTTCCGTTCCCTGAATCGTTGAATGGTGTTTTCAAGAATCTTTTTTATGTTGTTCATAGTGAGCTAATTAAGTAGAATACAGATGAGGCGGATTTTACTGATTATCATGGATGAAGTATTCTTCCGTCCGACCGTTTCAAGCGGTCTGACGGGTAAAGCGCAATTCCTTACCATATATGTTTTAATTCATCAGTATGAGTAGGCTTAGGTGCTGAATGAATAAAAGTACTCTGGTCAATATTCAATATATTATAAGCCTGGGCAATATTACAAAGAGTACCGCTTCTTAGTCCTGCAAAATCAAGATAAGAAGAATATTTCCAATCTTCAAGCCTGTCAACCAACCCGGAAGTAAGCGGATTTTGATGAATATAGAAGAAACATGTTAGCAAATAGTTATGTATCAGGTTGGGGTAAGTAATGAACTGGGATAAATTCTTCGCTTTCGTTTTTTGTCTGAAAATAGACCCTTTCATTTGTTGTTGCTTGTTTAACGCTTGAGAATAAGAACTAGTCAGATTGCCAAGCTTTCTTGTAAGGATCTGCATTCTACTATCAGATTGCAAATCAACAGAAAGTTTATTTGCCAGGATCATAAGATGAAAATGATTTGGCATCAGGCAATAAGCCAGTATCTCGCAAAATATTTCATTTCTAATCTTTCGCAGAAAGAATAAATAGTTTTCATCAGTAAAGAAAACTTTCTGAGAGTTGTTTCCCATGTTGTAAATGTGATATATGTTGCCGGTTTCGAAATGCATTTTTTATTTTTATTTATCCGTCAGACCGCTTGGAGCGGTCGGACGGAAATTAGAAGGTAATCAGCGTTCTAACCAAAGAATTTATTTGCGCCCTGCATAATAACATACATCCTGACTGCAGTTATTAATTTAATTTCTTTGTTTTCGTCGTCTGCAATTTCAAACCCTGTTATATGCAAACCGGACTTATTCAGAAATATTTTGTTGCCACCAAATTCATAGATCAAATCATCATTCAAGGCAGTTAATTTTGAATGTATTCCATTTTGCTTGTGCAGCAACACTGTATGATCATTCACGTTTTCGAGGTAAAACCCTTCCTTTTCTGTCTCAAAAGCTTCCTTACTCAAAAACAAGTGGGGTTTTACCTGATAAGGTGCATCTGCCGATGGACAAAAGGTATTGCAATTACCACAGTTGTTGCACCAATCAGCTATATGAAGGATTTGATAAGGCTGGGAAATTATAAAATCCTTGTCATCCGTCACCAACCATATTCCATTGCTTTGAACCAGCTTTTGCATTTTTATGGACATAGGCTCAACATCAGAACTAAAGAATGCCAGGTTAGGGCAAACTGTTGTGCAGATATTGCAAACTTCATCACATAGCAGACAGCGTGAAGCCTCGTATATTGCTTCTTCTCTGGTAAGGGCGGATGAAACAAGATTAAAACTCCTTCTCTCCTCTATTGGAATTTCTCTGGTTTGTACCGGCCTTATTCTCTTTGCCCGTTGACTCATGTGCCAATTCAATTCCCTTGTAGGGCGGTTGTTTTCGGGTTTAGTTCTGAATAAAACATTTTCGCGGTCAATTATTTCCTGCGCCACTTTCCTTCCATCACCAATGGCGTTGATGGCAGTAGATGCTCCTCTCATGGCATCTCCACCAATAAAAACCCCCGGAATTTGTGTTTCGTAAGAACCTGGAAATGATCTAAGTAATACCTTGTCTCCAAAATCAAATGCCAATTCCTGCCCAATGGCTGGTATGATAGTATCTGCAATCACATCAAATTCAGATCCCGGGATAATCACAGGATGTGGCCGTCCGCTCGCATCTTCGTTTCCTAATTTCATTCTCACACAGGTTATCGAGTGTGCTTTGCCATTTTTTGTGTAGATGCGAACGGGTGCAGCCAGTTCCATGATTTCTATACCTTCTTCCATCACAGCCTCTATCTCACCCATGTCGGCAGGCATTTCTTTGACAGTACGACGATAAAGTATGGTCACTTTTCCATCCTCACCAACCAGACGAAAAGCTGTGCGGGCAACGTCCATGGCTGTATTTCCGCCACCAATAATAACTATATTTTTACCAATGGATACGGGTTTGCCTTCTTTCAGGTCTTCGAGGAATATTAACGGATCGGTACAATGGTCTTTTTCAATGCCATCGAGGTTTAATTTTACAGATTGTTGCGCACCTGCAGCGATATAAACATAATCATAGTCCTGACGGAGTTTTTCGAATAAACTGCGGTCTATCTCCTGTTCATAGTTTATTTTAACTCCCAGGGATTCAATTTTCTTTACATCGTTTTCGAGGGCCTGGTTTGTGAGCCGAAATGACGGTATTCCCGAAGATACCATACCGCCCGGGCGAACCTTTGTTTCAAAAACACCCACATGAAACCCTGCCTGTATCAGGAAATTGGCACACGACAACCCGGATGGCCCTGCACCGATAATGACTACTTTTTTATCAATATTTTTCCTCCCCCGTTGATCTAAGTCGCCTATCATGTTGCCGATAGCCTGTTCTGCTACAAAACGTTTTATTTCCCTGATTAACACAGGATGATCGTAGTTGATGCGGGTACATTTTAACTGACACAAATGGTCGCATATCATGCCTGTGGTTTGGGGGAAAGGATTGGTTTGATTTATGACCTCAGCCGCTTTTGTAAAATCCCCGTTTGCAGTATAATAATTATAAGCGGGTATATCCTGGTTGGTTGGGCAGGTGTCCTCGCAAGGTGCATGAATACAGTCGAACCAGCCTAATGGACGCAGAGTTTTTATACCTGGATCCCGAAGGCTGGCCTTTTTGTAATCGCTGGCGTTTCGAACCTCTACGGAATAGTGTGCAAGATTTTGCAACGATGCAGTTACGGCATCCTGGCTTTTGTTTTCAGATTTCTTAATGATAAAATCATCTGTAGTATCTGCTTTGAGCCTCCCGCATTCCATTCTAAGCTGCTCAATATATTGGTGCAGCCGTGTAAAACCGCCTGGTTTAAGCAGGTCGGTGCATACAGTAACCGGACTCAGGCCACAAGCCACGAGATTACTGATATTGAAAGCATCAGCGCCACCGCAAAATGAAATATCAAGGGCACCACCAAAATCTTTTTGCAGCTTGTTTGCAATCCCCACCGAAACAGGATGCAGAGCCCTGCCACTCATATACATCATTTTTTCGTCCGGCGGGAAAACCTTTTTATGGTTCACACTCTCAAGGGTATTTGTAAGCTTGATGCTGAACTGCAGACCAGGATTTTTGGCGATTTCGCTCAAGTTGCTGATGATTTTCAATGCATCATGATATTTCAGGTCATGTTCGAACGCAATGCCGGGAACCTGTGTTTCGAAGCCTGAATTTTCAAGAATTTCCCTCAGTGCAGTTTCGCCTAACAATGTAGGATTCAGCTTGATGGATGTATGAAGTCCTTTGACTCTAAGCAGGTATTCCCCTATTTTTTCAATTTCTTCGGGCGGACAACCATGCATCGTCGAAAGGGTTACATTGTCGGAAATTCGAGGGCTGATATTCAGCACTTTAACACGAGAATATATACCGACAATGGAATCAATTTTTGCCTGCATTTCTAACGTAGCATCCTGCATTTTGGCGAAAAACCATTGCACATTAGGCTGTAAAATTCCGTTGAGGTTATAACCTACGCTCATGTTGAAAATGAAACCAGGCTCGTTTGGCGTTCCGATATTCAGGAAGTCTTTCAGCACATGGATTATTATCCATGCATCGAGGTACTGATTAAACGACTGCTCTACCTTAAGTTCTTGCGACCACTCGCAATTGTAGCCTTCATCCTGCATATCAATGCAAGGTTTTGAAACTTCCAGCTCGTCGAGCGTTTGTATGGTTTTGAGTTCTATGAACCTTGCTCCGGTGAGCCAGGCGGCGACAATGTTTTGAGAAAGTTGTGTATGTGGACCGGCAGCCACACCAATGGGTGTTTCAAGCAATTGGCTATAGCGCACGGTTCGGAAAGGATCAGAAGCTTGCGGTTTAAAGAATAATTGTCCGGGAATTCCAAGAATACTTCCGTGGCGATAATATTGATTGAGAATGATTTTCAGCAGTTCGGGAAGCGGGGTGGGATAAAATTTATCGGCAGGCATGTATCGTAAACTTTAATCAGGCTGCTAAATTAGCAAGTAATTACTTAACGGATGGATTTAAGGCCGGATTGGGTATGAATGTATGGATTTTTTTATTCATTTTGCAACATGAGTAGTAACACAACATTTTCTGTAGTAGTTTTAGCTGCCGGGCAATCGCAACGCATGGGACAGGAGAAATTTGCCCTAGAATTTGCCGGTGGAATCAGTTTCCTCGATCATATCATTGCGGAGTATAAAAAGCTTGGTTGCCGGAGCGTTGTGGTAGTTGTCAATCCTAAAGGGAAAATAGACCTGGAAAGTATCACCAAACGCTGGCCGGCAGAAGTTCTGGTTACTGTAAATCCCAATCCTGAACACGGAAGGTTTTTATCAATCAAAACCGGATTAAAACATTTACAGGAAGATGATTTTGTTTTTATACAAAATGTTGACAGCCCCTCGATTAGCATAGAAGTATTGAGTGCTTTATTAAACGAAATCGGAAATGCCGAATATACCCACCCGGATTACAGGGGAAAAGGTGGGCATCCGGTGCTGTTAACAAAAAAAGTAGTACATGCCATACTCCTTAAGAAAAGTGATAACATGGTACTAAAGGACTTCCTCGTAAAATTCAGAAAAGTACATACCGAGGTGGATGATGAAAGAGTGTTGACAAATATCAACACGTTGGATGAGTATAAACGCTGGAAGCAACTTAGTAATAACCCGTCCGACCGCTTTAAGTCGGTCTGACGGATATGGTTTAACCCGTCCGATCCACGAAGTTTCG
>JAUXXY010000079.1 GCA_030684735.1 Bacteroidales bacterium
TGATTACGAGCAAACCACTATAAATCTATAAGATTATGAAAAGTGCATCGAAATTATATATTTCCATAATCGTGCTAATTAGCGTAATTGGTATTGTACCTCAATCAGTTAATGCCCAGGAAGAGGAGCAGGTCTTAGGCAAGCATCGGGAGCGTATCGAAGTCATGCGAACGGCTTTTGTTACCCGTAAAACCAACTTAACCAGGGCAGAGTCAGCCGCCTTCTGGCCTATCTACAACGAACACCGGGAGGCAACCATGCGTCTGAACAAAAACAAAGGGTATAACATAGAAGATCACACAAGGTTGGAAAGCCTTTCGGATGCTGAAATTGAACATCTGCTTGCATCATATCTCAAATCCAGGGAAGAGACCATGCAACTGCAAATCAAGTTCCTGAAAGATATACGTACAGTGCTGCCTGCACGTAAGGTATTACTTTTCCTCCAAGCCGACCGTCAGTTCAACCGTGAGCTGTTGCGAAAAGCCCAACGTTAAACACTAAAGGGCCTCACCCATCCTTGGCCAGGTTATCCGGAAATGGTTTGTTATTTCGTTACAAACCAACAATATAGATTCCTTTAAATAAGTTTAGTAACTTTGCCAGCCTGGTCAATTAATTGATTGATGGTTTGCAAATACATAGTAATGAAAAAATTCTTTCTGCCTGCGCTACTCGTTTTAACTTTTGTCACATCTGCTTTAAAATCCCAACCCTCGTTTCCTGTTCCGGGCCAAGTATACATTTCGTCTGTAGTTCCTCGAATTGATATTATCATCCATCCCGATAGCCTGGCATGGATATATGCCAACGTAGAAAGCGACCGCGAATTCAGAGCTACATTCATCTTTAACAATGGAACCCTGCACGATACCATCCACGATATTGGTTTCAGACTGCGTGGGAATACCTCGCGCTATGCTCAGAAAAAATCATTTAAAGTCTCATTTAACACCTTCATTTCTGGCCGAAAATATTATGGCCTTGAAAAACTCAATCTGAATGGTGAACACAATGACCCATCGGTAATCAGGGCTCGGATTGTGTGGGACATCTTCAATCAAAGTCGGGTGCCTGTACCACGCTCCAACCATGTGCGGGTGTATATCAATAACAATTATTACGGTGTATATATTAATGTGGAGCACATTGACGAGAACTTTGTAAAATTGCGATATGGTAATAATGACGGTGATCTTTATAAATGTCTCTGGCCTGCTGATCTTGCCTATCTTGGTTCAAACCCCGATTTGTATAAGATTATGTCAGGCGGGCGTAGGGTATATGAACTCAAAATACAGGAAAACGACAATTATACATCCATTGCCAATTTCATAAATGTCCTGAATAACACGCCCATCAGCCAGTTGCCTTGCGCACTCGAAAAGGTCTTCAATGTGCAGGATTACCTAAAGATTGCTGCCATTGATATACTTACGTCCAACTGGGATGGTTATATCTTCAACAAAAACAACTTTTACCTGTATCAAAACACCTCAACAGGTCTTTTCGAGTACATTCCTTATGATGTTGACAATACGTTTGGTATAGATTGGTTCAATATCATTTGGTCTAACCGGAACATATACAACTGGTTTAATACCGCTACAGGTGAGCAACGCCCGCTCTTTACCCGATTAATGCAGGTGCCTGAATACAAGGCACAGTTTACCTATTATCTAAAAAAAGCCATCAGCCAGGTGACGGCCACCCAGCTCCTTATTGACTCAATCAACACCATTAGGAACATGATCACACCGTTTGTTGCCACCGACCCTTACTACCCCAGGGGCTATGGTTACAACATCAATTCTTTCAACAATTCATACACCCAGGCTATCGGTGCGCATGTTCCTATAGGATTATTCCCTTATATTTCTGCCCGCAACACCTCGGCACTTGCTCAAGCCATCACTGCCAACGCTGCACCCATGATCAAATACATCAGTCACAACAGCCCTCGGCCCGGTCAGCAAATCATTGTTACTGCTTTTATCGAAGATGAAGATCCTGCTCCAGTGGCGATGATCGAATACAAGGTGAACATAGGAACGTGGATTGTGGCAACCATGCACGATGATGGCGTCCATGGCGATGGCGCCCCCAACGATAAAACCTTTGGCTTTATGCTTGAAGGGTTGGCAGCCAACACCCTGTTCGAATTCAGGGTGCGATACAATGATTCGAATAACAATATGTCGCTCAAGCCCTGCGATCCGGTATCGTGGCTGATTACACACCCATCAGGGATTCAATTGTTTATCAATGAGTTCATGGCCAGCAACAGCAATGTCCTCGCTGATGAATATGGCGAATACGATGATTGGATTGAGATTTATAATGCTGGTTCAGCATCCATTTGGCTTGGCGATAAATACCTCAGCGACAACCTGAACATTCCCACCAAATGGGCTTTTCCGGATACTACCATTGCAGCCGGCGGCTTCCTTCTTGTTTGGGCCGACGGGCAACCAACACAAGGGCCAATGCACACAACATACAAACTTGACAAGGAAGGCGAAAAAATCGGATTGTTCAACAATACCCAATCGGGTTATGCATTGATTGATAGCTATATATACGGACCTCAAACCACTAACGTTTCGGAGGAGCGCGTTGAAGATGGAGCCACCAATTGGATATTCTTCACCTCTCCTACCCCTAATAAAAGCAATCACCTAACCGGGACCGGTGAGACGTTCGGACCTAAAAAAAATATTCACTTCTGGCCAAACCCCATTGTAAATGGTAAAATATATTTTAACGAACCTTTGACATTCAGCATTTTAGATCTGGCAGGTAAAACCATCAAGTGTTTTACTGAAGTTTCTGAAGCTGATATTCCTACACTTAATCCCGGTGTATATTTCCTTAGAACTCCCCATGGATCAACAGCCAAAGTGTTGATTTGCTGCAATTAACCGCGAAATTGTTTCTGCATTTACAAAAAACTAAGTAACCATGAAAAACCTTCTGCACGACAGAAAAATATGGGCTAAGCCCGGCAAAAAGCACCATGTTTCGGATTTTGATACCGAGTACACTGCTGATTTTATTAAGAAGAATGATGCGCTTGATAAGCTTGACAAAAACCTAGAAGAAATGATCCAGATGCAGGACAAGCTTTATGCCGATAGCCGCTATTCGCTGCTACTGGTTTTCCAGGCCATGGATGCTGCCGGCAAGGATGGCACCATTAAGCACGTGATGTCGGGTGTGAACCCACAGGGAACACAGGTGTTTAGCTTCAAGACTCCCACGGCCACCGAACTCGACCACGACTACTTGTGGCGAATATATAAACGCCTGCCCGAAAGAGGTAACATTGGTATTTTTAATCGTTCGCACTACGAAGAAGTGCTGGTAGTGAAAGTTCATCCTGAGTTTCTACTCCGTCAGCAATTGCCTGATGCGAAGAACCTAAACAGTATCAATGATAATTTTTGGATGCAGCGATATCACCAGATCAACAATTTTGAAAAACATCTGAGCGAAAATGGAACTGTGATCCTCAAGTTTTTTCTTAATGTTTCGAAGGAAGAACAAAAGAAACGTTTTCTGAAACGAATAGACGACCCAGCCCGCAATTGGAAATTTTCGGCCAACGATGTGAAGGAAAGGAGCTTTTGGAATGCTTACATGCAAGCCTACTCAGAAATGCTCACCCACACCTCCACCGATTATGCGCCCTGGTTCGTGATCCCAGCCGACAATAAATGGTTTATGCGTTATGCAGTGAGCAATATTATTATCAATCGGCTAAAGGAGCTCAACCTCGAATATCCTACGCTTCCACCAGCCGAGATGGCGGGCCTGGAACAAGCCCGGCAGATGTTGATGGAAGAGAAGTAAGCAATAAAGCTTTTCAGCTTGTTAGAACAATACAATCGCCTGTCCTATTCTTCACAGTTTCAGGCTTGTTGAACCCAAATTTTATTTCTGCCAGATATCCGTTCCTAATCCCTGCCTGGCAAAACCTTTCCATCGCTCACTTTCACCACAAACGCATCTTTATATCCTTTGGCCTGTAAGCTGTTTCTCAATGAGATTGCAGCATTCATTGTTTCTTCACAGCCAACCACGTAACGATAGGTTGTTCCATCAAAATAGCTTCGCAAGCCTTCTGCATTTCGCCAAAGCGGGTCGTTCAGGTCTATGTTTCGTCGGGTTGCTATCAGTTGAACCCCATAGCAAGGGAGAGCTGAAGCGATTGTTCCAATAGTTGTAGCTGCCTGTGCTGCTGTAGGTTGAGGATTGTTCGTAGTCGGCTGGGCACTCACAGGCTGAGGTTGCTTTGTAGAGGCAGCTGTTTGACCCTCAGTTTGCGGGATGGTACGTTGTTCATCCTGAATCCCAATTTCAAGACAATCGGAGAAAAAGCCTGGAGGGAACCAATAGATATCAACTTCGTCTCCAGCGTTAAAGAGTTTAGGTGTTTTGGCGAGATCCTTGGCTTGCTGATCAAAATTCAGCACAGTAAACTCTGTACGGCGGTTGGCCTGTTGTTCTTCAGGAGTACAAGGCACTCCGTTTGAGCACTGGTTTGTGAGTTTGCTTTCGCCGTATCCTTTGGCAACCAAGCGACTTGGTGAAATGCCCTGGCTGATGATGTACTCAACTGCTGATTCAGCCCTGCGTTGCGACAATCGAATATTATATTCGTCAGACCCGCGGCTGTCTGTATGTGAGCCAAGTTCAACTCTGATTGGATTTTCACTCATCAAGCGTACCAGTTTGTTAAGTTTAATCGCTGCATCGGGCCGAATAAACCATTTATCAAAATCATAATAAATATTTTCAAGTACAAACACTTTATCAATCTCGAGTTTGTCGAGCAACAGGTCGCGCGGGGCTGACAGTTTAGTAGTCGTATCAGTTTCACTGAAACGTAGCTGCAAACAATCCTGAATATAACCATCTTTCATGGCTTTTACCATATATAACACTCCTTTTTGTATAGGAACCTTATAATTACCAGTGGGGTCGGTTTCCAGCACCTTCACCTTATTTGTAAGGGTGTTGACAACAAACACTTTGCTTCGTTCGATTGGCCGAAGAGTTTGCTTATCTTTTACAAAACCACTCAGGATTGGCACTTGCGTTACTTGTTGATCTTCGGCAATCTGCTCTCCTGTTGGTCCGATGGTTTTTTTAAGCCTGAAAGCATAGATATCGTCTTTGCCCAAACCACCAGGGCGGCTTGAACTGAACAAGCCATTGCCCTGATTGCTAAAAAGTAAAATTCCAAAATCATCGTAAGATGAATTAACAGGAAATCTAAGGTTCTCCGGGGCGCTCCAACCTTTGTCATTGGTTCGGGTAACCCTATAGATATCCAGCCCACCATAGCCTGGCAATCCGTTGGAAGAAAAGTACAAAACACTGTCGTTCAGCAGGTAAGGAAATACTTCATTCTCCGTAGTATTAATATTAGCTCCAAGGTTGACCGGCGCAGACCATCTACCCTCTTTCATGGTGCAGTAGTAAATGTCCATTCCACCATAGCCCCCAGGCATGTCGGAGGAAAAAATGATCATACTCTGATCAGCTGTCAATGTAGGATGGGCAACAGAATCAGAACAACTGACCTCTACGGATTATAAGCTGATACCATTTTGTATTGTAAGACCAAATCTGTACCGGGAAATTCAGTTTCAGTAGCGTTTAGTTGCTGACAAAGTTGCATGAGGATTTTATCATCTTTTCGATAGGTAAGGGAGTGAATTTCGACAATCAGCTTTTTGTTGATGTGATCGGGGTAAATGTTGGCATCAGTTTTATAGATTTGTTGCAGTAGCGCACGTGCTTCATCAGCATGCGCCATGGTAGGTCTGATAAGGTTAACCATTGCTGTTTCTGCCCGGTATGCAATCATTTTAACGGTATCCAGAAAATGCTTGCGGTCGTTTATTGCATTGCTGAACTTTTCATTTTCAGGCAATTGAGAATATTGTATTTTTCGGGGGACTTCTTTTTTTGCTTCTTTTGTTTGTTTTATTTCAAATTCCAGCGCCTGAATTTCATTGCTGAGTTCTGCCTTCTTTTCAAGATATTTCTTTTTGTTGTTTTCCTTTTCGGGAAGTTCTCCCATGAGTATTGTGGTAAACCTGGCTTTACGCACATTTAACTTTGAGACAATTTGTTTGAGCTTGTTTTCAAGTGCCCGATATTGGGGATTAACAAGTTGTGTGGTATCACTTATTTTTTCTTTCAAATAGCTTACAAGTGTATCTATACCAAAGTTTTGCATCATGTAGCTAAAAAAGTTTTCCTGAGACCAACGGGCAAACATATACAATCCGATCAGTACTATGTTCAATGAAAAATTGGTTGTGATGATTGAGGTTTGATGTCCTGATGCTGATTTCTTTCTGATTTCTCTTGCCCATATTTTTTGGGGGCTTCCTACATTTTGAAGCAGCACTCCTCTCTCAGCTAATTCAATGTGTTGTTCTTCTCCGCCTGGCAATTTGCCTTTATAGCTGTTGAATTCACAATCATCCCATTGTTGGGTTACGTTTTTTTTGTAGGTGCAGATGGCAATTCTTTCCTGCCATAAATCATAAAAAAAGTCGGGGCTGTAACATTCCCTGTCAAAGACAAGCATGTAGCGGTGCAAATATTTGCTCTCTTGCAATTGCTCTGCACCTGGCTGGTTGGGCACATCATGATCGAGCCGGGGGATAATGTCTTGTTTGATGGTCTGAATCATGCCTTCGTTGATGGTTTTGTTCACTACGAAAAATGGCTGGCCGGTCATGTCGTTTACCCAATAGTCCGTACTGCCGCTCATGCACAATTTCAACCGGCTTACATAGCGCTTTGGCATTTTTGTCTGATGCCCAAAATACACAACTACATGTCCGTCAATGTAAAAGATCCCTGCAAGGTCGGGATAATCATCCATCCAATCTTTGCTGAGTTTACCAGACCATTGACGGACATTTGTTCTTTCACAAAACAGCGCTATTCGTTCACGTAATATTTTTACCTCAGGAATGCGATCCAGTCCTATCACTCTGCCTAACTCTCCGACCGGTATAAATGTAGACTGAGATAAGGTTTTTATACGAAGTAATGCTAAAAGAGCCAGGCTCAGAAAAACACTGACAATCGAATAATAACCCTGATCAGGCTCAAAATCATCACGATAACGCAGCAAGCCATTATGGATTAACGCTGCTAAGGCCAGCAGAACTCCACCAAAACTAACATCAATGCATGATTTAAATTCAGGGGAACATGGAGCGCCTCCCTTGCTGGCTAAAACACGTTCAAGTGTGTTTACACAGGCTTTACCCATTGGCTGTCCTGAATCTATTATGTTGCGCAGACTCTTGGTGGTGGGTTCAACCCCGATGAAATCGGGCGAAGGCAGAAATAGCCGACCCTGTCGGGCTGCCTTCTTTATCGTATCTGCTTTGGTTCCTGTTAAAGGCGAAATCTCTTCAATGCTTAAACCTGAACGATGATAATGTTGTATCTCTAATGCTTTTTCTGGAGTTAAGACATTGTTGGTTCGTACACGATGGCTTAAAAAAAACCCTTGCTCCCTTCTTTGTGGTATTTTTTTACCCAACGCTTTACGCTTATGGCACTTACTCCAAAGACCTTCACAATCTCCGCCTGTGTCGCATTACCATTGACAATAATCTGACTTGTAAAAAACCGAAAACTCTTTACATCATCCACAGGATGCTGATAAACCGGCATGATGCCAACAAAGTAATAAACTATCCCTGCTCGCTTTTGAAAGCCAATGCGTGGGTTGATCAATGTGATATCTTCCGGAAAAAATGGCAGTGATATTTGTGGCATAACTGAAATCCCTCAATTTTTGGTATCAAAATAAAATCCGCAATCCTCATTCTCGAAAACTACTAAAAAGCATCGCCTAAACCAACGCACTCAATTAGTTGCGCAAAAATAAACATTCATCATTTAGTAAATGAGGTCAGTTGCTCTGA
>JAUXXY010000080.1 GCA_030684735.1 Bacteroidales bacterium
CGTTGGGGCTTTGTTTTTTACGATCTATCTGAAATTCATTAATATACGAGGTTTTAAACATTCAATTCAGGTTGTTAGGGGAAAATACGATAATCCCCAAGATGCAGGTGAGGTATCTCATTTCCAGGCGCTGGCCACTGCTCTTTCAGCTACTGTTGGCCTTGGAAATATAGCAGGTGTGGCCATTGCCATTACGTTGGGTGGGCCCGGTGCCACTTTTTGGATGATTATTGCCGGATTCCTGGGTATGTCGTCGAAGTTTGTCGAATGCACAATGGGTGTCAAGTATCGCAATATCAATGCCGATGGAACGGTTTCAGGAGGGCCGATGTACTACCTGAGTAAAGGATTGAAAAAACGGAATCTAGGCGGGCTGGGCAAGGTATTGGCAGCCATTTTTGCCGTGCTGGTCATTGGCGGTTCGTTTGGCGGAGGCAATATGTTCCAGGCCAACCAGTCGTTTTCGCAGGTTGCCTATATCATACCATCTGTTTCCAATTATGGGGCATGGTACGGGATAATCCTGGCAATACTCGTTGGTGCAGTGATCATTGGAGGCTTAAAAAGCATTGCCAATGTTACCGATAAAATAGTCCCTTTCATGGCAGTACTTTACGTATCCGTTGCACTTGTGATTATACTTATCAACTGGCGGGATACACCTTCAGCCTTCAGGTTGATTATTGATGGTGCCTTCGCCCCGGGAGCCTTGAAGGGCGGAATCATTGGGGTACTGATTGTTGGTTTTCAACGGGCTGCATTTTCTAACGAAGCAGGTGTCGGCTCAGCAGCCATTGCCCACTCAGCTGTAAAAACCCAAGAACCTGTTTCCGAAGGTTATGTTGCGCTGCTGGAACCTTTTATTGATACTGTTGTAATTTGCACTATGACGGCGTTGGTTCTGATCTTTACTGAGATGCACAACAACCCCTTAGGCCTCGAAGGCTCAGCCTTAACATCCGAAGCTTTTAAAACTATTTTACCCTGGTTTCCTTATCTACTCTTGCTTGCAATTTTCCTGTTTGCGTTCTCCACCATGATTTCATGGTCGTATTATGGCCTCAAGGGGTTCGATTATCTTTTTGGCAGGTCTATTGAGCGACTTACAGGTAATCGCAAGATTTCGGACAACATCTTCAGGGTTTTGTTTCTGTTTTTCATAGTCGTCGGTTCGGCGTCGCAGTTGGGGGCTGTTGTTGATTTCTCCGATATGATGATCCTGGCCATGGCTTTTCCCAACTTTCTTGGCCTGCTTATCATGGCCCCTGAGATTAAGCGTGATGTGAAAGATTATATTCGACGGGTAAAATCGGGGGAGATAAAGAAATACAAATAAGGTAGCAACTGAAAGGCAGTGGCAGTTGCAGCGGCAGTGGCAGCAGCAGTATTAGGAGAAAGTTAAATAAAACATAATAATATAAAAAAGGATAAAGAACTATACGACAATACCTGGAAGTTGATTGTCTTAAAACTGCCGCTGCTACTGCCACTGCCGCTGAATAGCAACACCGACTTTAATATTCAAGATCGCTTAATCTATGACTGATACCCTAAAATCGCTTGCTGATGCGTAATGTGCTTAAAGATTATTTCTCATTTTCAAGCAGGGATATACGTGGAATCTACATCCTGCTCGGCATATTGATTGTGTTGCTTATATTTAAAAAATTGCCTGTTTATTTTGTCAAAAACACTGAACCGGATTTTACGCAATTCGAGAAAAACGTCCTCATTCTCGAAAAAGCCAGGCACGCCATGCAAGAGCAGGAGAAAAAACAATCACTGAAAGGCGAATTTGATTTTAACCGTTCCGACTATTCTGCGGCAAAACAAAAATTAAATCCCTTTCCGTTTGATCCCAATAACATGACAGAGCTGGACTGGCTTCGCTTAGGTTTATCGGAACGACAGGTGAGGGGCATCATGAATTACATCACCAAGGGAGGGGCTTTCCGAAAAAAGGAGGATGTGAAAAAACTTTACAGCATTTCGGCTTCAGAGTACGAAATTCTTGAGCCTTTCATTGTCATTCGCAGTCGCGAAGAAAAAACTTTTAAGAGCACGTATGGAACAGATGTGAAAGCAGAAAAGGAACTGGCAATAAACCGGCCGTTGATCAACATCAACACAGCCGATTCAATTGCCCTTGTTCGGGCCAAAGGTATTGGCCCTGCATTTGCCCGCCGCATCATCCGTTATCGCGATCAGTTGGGTGGATTTCACAGCAGCTCACAGCTTCTTGAGGTGTATGGACTCGACAGCACCCGCTATGAAATGATCAAGGATGCTTTGTTTTTTGATGAAAGTGAGCTGAAGAAAATCAATATCAATAAAGCTTCGGTCGAAGAGATGAGCCGCCATCCGTACATTGATTTTTATCTCGCCAAATCACTCATAGATCATCGGATTAAATCAGGAAAAATACTTTCGGTCGAAGAGACATCAACCATTCCTTTTATGCACGATTCCCGTTATCGTAAATTGTTTCCATACTTAACCACCGAATAGCAGGATACCTATGTTCCTCAAGTTAAATAGATGCTACTATCTGATCATCCTTACCATGATAATAGGCAACAATGCGTGGTGTGTGGAACCGGCCTTCGAACCCGATCCAAACTGTGTGAAATCAAAACAGTTGAGTGAAGAATCGGTGAAGAAAAGGAACTCCGACCGGAAGGCTGCCCTACAACTTGCCAAGGAGGCCCATAAGTTAGCCAGCGATAACAATTGCACGGAAATGAAAGCATTGGCGCTTAAAAATATTGGTGCGGTTTACTTTTTAATTGGTTCCTACGATCTGGCTTTGACCCATTATCAGGAAGCCTTATTGCTTTACGAATCCATCGGTCATCAAACAGGAATTTCAGCCTGCAACCACAATATCGCCTATGTTTATGAAAAGCAGAGTGATTTTGCCGGTGCGCGTCACCATTACCAAAAATCACTGGCCATTGATCAGGCCTTGGGCGACTTGGTTGGTGTAGCAGCCACACTCAATAGTATCAGCTTTTTATATTTTTACGAAGGACAATATAATCAAGCCGTTGACCTGATGCTGCAAGCCCTGCGTCTAAATCGTCAGATGAATGATAGAGAGGGCGAAGCCGACTGCCTTTCCAACTTAGGGTCGGTATTGGAAACACAGCAACGCTACAACGAAGCCTTTGAGAAATACCAGGAAGCCATGGCAATTGCGCTTGAACTCAACGACGAACACAGAATAGCATTGCTAAACTACAACATGGGAGTCATCAAACTCGGCCAAGGTAAAATTGAAGATGCATTAGCACTGTTTACCGAAGCATTGTTGCAAAAAATGGAGCTCGACGACAAAGCGAGCATCTCCTCATGCTTCAGCAATAT
>JAUXXY010000086.1 GCA_030684735.1 Bacteroidales bacterium
AAATATACTTTGCGGCCAACGTACTGTTGTTTCACCTCAGCTGCTTTGCGGTATATTTCCCTTCTACCCGATTCATCAGTTTTGAGTAGCAAAACAAGATCTTCGAATGTCAGATAACCTTTATCCAGTATATTACGAAAACTCATCTTTCAATTGAGATAATTAAAGCTAATTTTATGCAAATTTAGCATTTTAGGACGACTTCGTGCGGGAGAAATTATTACTTTCTGGTTAAACAAAAAAGGCAAAATGTATTACATTTGTGCAGATCAATAAAGTACATTTTATCCCAGTATGCAGCCATGATTAAAATTCTGCCCGTTGAAAAAATCAGGGAAGCCGATGCCTATACCATTGCCAATGAACCCATAGCATCAATTGATCTAATGGAACGGGCAGCCGGCCAATGCTTCAAATGGTTAATAAAGAAGAATCCCCTCGGGAAATCCATCAAGATCTTTTGCGGTACGGGGAATAACGGCGGCGACGGATTGGTACTCGCCAGGCTGCTGCTCAATGAGGGCCATCATGTTGAGGTTTTCATCCTTCGCTACGGCAAAACAAGTTCTGATGACTTTCTAGTCAATTATCAGCGTATGAAAGAATTGCCTCATGCGATGATGCACGACATTAACGTGAAAAATGATATACCGGCGTTTTCGCCCGATGATTTGCTGGTTGATGCTATCTTTGGTTCGGGACTAACGAAACCTGCCGAAGGATTGGTGGCGGAAACCATCGAAGCGATCAACCTCAGCAGGGCAATCGTGATTGCCATTGATTTACCTTCAGGATTGTTTGCCGATACCCTGAGAGATGCAAAAAAAGGAGCTGTCATTCATGCGGATTATACCCTCACCTTCCAGTTTCCGAAACTTTCTTTCTTTTTTCCAGAGAGTGATGCTTTTGTGGGGGAATGGCATGTATTACCTATCGGGCTCCACCAGGGCTTTGTAGCTGGAGCACCATCAGATCGTTACCTGATTGAGGCCGAAGATGTGCAAAATATACTAAAACCCCGCCAACGCTTTGCCCACAAAGGCAACTATGGCCATGCCCTTCTCGTTGCAGGTTCTTATGGCAAGATGGGTGCAGCGGTGCTGGCATCACGTGCTTGCTTGCGTGCTGGTGCAGGATTGCTCACCACCCATGTTCCGCGCAGTGGGTACGAAATCATCCAAACTGCTTTTCCGGAGGCCATGGTGAGTGTTGATGAGTCGGATAGTTGTTTTTCAGGAATAAAAGAACCGGGCCTGTTTGAAGCTATAGCCATCGGACCTGGTTTGGGATTGAGCGAAGAAACTGCCACGGCACTGAAAACCATGATACAGACGGTTCGAAAACCATTTATCCTTGATGCTGATGCTATCAATATCCTGGGCGAAAATAAAACATGGCTTTCATTTTTGCCACCCGGTTGTATCCTGACACCACATCCACGTGAATTTGAACGTATCGCATCCAAAATCAACAATTCCCTGGATCGCAATGAAATGCAACGACTGTTTTCGATCAAATACGGAGTATATGTTGTTTTAAAGGGAGCGTTCACCTGCATCTCAACCCCACAGGGAAACTGCTATTTTAATCCCACCGGAAACCCTGGCATGGCTACTGCAGGCAGCGGCGATGTGCTTACTGGCATCCTGCTTGGCTTGCTGGCCCAAGGGTATTCCTTGTTTGAAACTTGTGTGCTGGGCACGTTTCTGCACGGGCTGGCAGGCGATTACGCGATGAAACATAAAAGCGCCGAGGCGATGATTGCCAGTGATATTATTGACTACCTTGGCAGGGCATTCAGAAACTTTTATAAGAAATAAGCTGTTGAAATCGTGGGCATAAGCAGTATGCAAATGGTAAAATCCTAATCCAATTCCACCCGCAGGTTGTCAATGATAAACACCTGACGTTCCGGTGTATTCCTGCCCATGTAAAAATCAAGGGCTTCTTGTATTTCGGACGAGCGCTTTAAGATGACGGGGTCGAGGCGTATGTTTTTCCCAATAAAGTGTTTAAACTCATCGGGGCTGATCTCGCCAAGTCCTTTGAAGCGGGTAATCTCTGGATTGGTGCCTAACTCTTTGATGGCTTGATGCTTTTCTTCATCGCTGTAGCAATAGATTGTTTTCTTCTTGTTCCTCACCCTGAAAAGGGGGGTTTGAAGAATGTAAATGTGGCCAGCTTTAACAAGATCGGGATAGAACTGCAAGAAAAAGGTGAGCAACAACAACCTGATGTGCATGCCATCAACATCGGCATCGGTAGCTATCACAACATTGTTATAACGCAGATTTTCAAGGTCCTCCTCGATGTTTAAGGCAGCCTGCAGAAGGTTCAGTTCTTCGTTTTCGTAAACCACCTTTTTGCTTTGCCCATAACAGTTCAGGGGTTTTCCCTTGAGGCTGAACACTGCTTGAGTGTTCACATCTCTCGATTTTGTGATGGAGCCACTGGCCGAGTCGCCCTCAGTGATGAACAAGGTGGTTTCGAGTCTGCGTTCATCGTTGCTGTTGTAGTGCGACCGGCAATCGCGCAGCTTACGGTTGTGCAGATTGGCCTTTTTGACACTCTCGCGGGCAATTTTTTTGATATTCGCCAGTTCCTTGCGTTCTTTTTCCGATTGCAGGATTTTACGCAGCAAGGCATCGGCTGTTTCACTGTTGATGTGCAGGTAATTGTCGAGATTGCGTTTTACAATGTCGCTTATATAGTTGCGTATTGTGGCCCCATCGGGCTCCATGTGTGATGAACCCAGTTTGGTCTTTGTTTGAGATTCAAAAACAGGCTCAGTGATTTTTACACTGATGGCGGCAATGATGGATGATCGGATATCGGAGGCATCAAAATCCCGATGATAAAAGTCGCGGACAGTTTTTACCAATGCTTCGCGAAAGATGGCTTGATGGGTGCCGCCTTGGGTGGTATGCTGCCCGTTGACAAATGAGTAGTACTCTTCGCCGTATTGCTTGGGGGTGTGGGTAAAAGCACACTCAAAATCCTCTTCGCGTATGTGTATGATGGGGTATAGCGAATTACTGCCGTTGATTATCTTTGAGAGCAAGTCGTGCAGCCCGTTCTTCGAATAGAAAGAAGCTCCGTTGAATCGAATGGTGAGCCCCGGATTCAGAAAAGCATAGTTCCACAATTGTTTTTCGATGTACTCGCTCAGGTAATGATAATTGCCAAAAATGCCGTCGTCGGGGCTGAAGGTGATGATGCTACCGTTGCGATCCTGCCACTCCTGTTCGGGATGGTCGGTAATGATGTCGCCCCTCTCATATTCTACGACCTTTGTCCGGCCATCGCGGATGGATTGTGCCTTGAAGTATTTCGAGAGGGCATTTACGGCTTTCGAGCCGACCCCATTCAACCCCACAGCTTTTTTGAATACCTTAGAGTCGTATTTTGCACCGGTGTTAATTTTTGACACACAATCTATTACCTTTCCGAGCGGCATACCACGCCCATAATCGCGCACAGTTACCAACTGGTCTTTGATGCTGATGTCAATGGTTTTGCCATGGCCCATCACAAACTCATCAATGGAATTATCAACGATTTCTTTGAGCAACACATAGATGCCATCGTCCTGCGAGGAACCATCGCCCAGCTTCCCGATATACATACCCGGGCGCAAGCGGATATGCTCTTTCCAGTCGAGCGAACGTACGCTTTCATCGGTATATTTTTCAGTCATGCCAATGTCATCCTTTTTCAAGGTGCAAAGATACGGGAAAGATTTATTTCCGTAGCGATTAAGAGCTATTGAATTATTAACCCTGAGGACAAGTTATTCACCTCACAACTTGAAAATCTTGATAACCAGAACCTTAAAATCTACTTCACCGGTAT
>JAUXXY010000091.1 GCA_030684735.1 Bacteroidales bacterium
GCCAACTATATGAAACCACCACGCAAAACGCTCGACAACAATCAGATTACCTGGAGACCACCCTGCAAATAGCGGTTGGATCAGCTCGCTGATCAGAAATGATCCGACCGCGGGATAATATGCATTGTTATTGGTTTGCAACACTGTGTCGGCAGCATTCATCACTAGAATAGAACTCATTAAGAAGATTTCTGTTACAAGGATGATGTTGGCATCTGACCGGGGCCAACGTGTCATCTCGGCATTCCAAAACCTCCGCAGCCTGATAATATTTCGGCGAGCCAGAAAAACCAAACAGGCAACAATCACTGCCAGGGCAAATAACTCGAACACTGAGATAAGTATCGGATAGGCGGCTCCGATGAAAGCAAAGACGCGATGAGTGCCAAAAATACCATCAATCAATATTTCGAGCATCTCTATGTTTACCACAATAAAACCGACATACACAAAAATGTGCATGACGGCCGAAACCGGGCGTAATATCATCTTTGATTGTCCGATGGCAACCCTGCCCATTAGTTTCCAGCGTGTTGAGCGATTATCGTTCAGATTGATATTCTTCCCCATGTTGATGTTCCTCGAAATCCGACGGATACTCTTGGTGAACAGGGTGGCTGCCACAATGAGCAACAAGCTGAAAATGAAGTTTGAGATCATAAAAATAAACCGGAATATGAATGATACCTTTGAATTGATGCAATCTGATACGCAGGTGTTCTCTGCCAAACCACAAGCACCTGAGTGAGTATTGAAATCACAATTACAATATTAAGCAATTTTGTCGCACTTACTACTTGTATCTACGGATGATCAAGTCTGCTTCCTGCAAGACTTTCAGAACATATCGCGGAAATTTACGCTCTTGTTTTTTTGCTGCTTTTCATATTCCTCACAGTTCGTTTCAACCTGGAGGCCTTGTTCAGGGCGTTCAAAATCACCTTGAGGAAGGTTGATTTCCTTATCGGCATAGATTTTTTTCATATAAATAGCCCAGATGGGCAAGGCCAAGTTGGCTCCCTGCCCCAGCGTTATTGTGCGAAAACGTATGCTGCGGTCTTCGCCACCAACCCATACTCCGGTGGTCAAATCGGGGGTGAGGCCCATAAACCATCCATCGCTTTGATTTTGAGTGGTGCCTGTTTTACCGGCAATGGGGTTGTTCAATCCATATTTATACCTCAGGCGCACACCGGTGCCACTTTCAACCACCCCTTTCATGAGTTCCAGCATGAGGTAGGCTGTTTCTTCGCTCATGGCTTCCTGCGTGCGGGGCATAAAGCGAAATATAATATTACCATTCTTGTCTTCGATGTGTGATACAAAAATAGGCTCGATAAAAACACCCTTGTTGGCATAAGTTGCCATAGCACCGGCCATCTCATACAATGATAGGTCGGGGGTACCCAGGCAAATGGCGGGTACAGCATCAATTGGCGCGGTAACACCCATTTTGCGTGTCATTTTCACGACGGCCTCCGGCGGATAGCGCTTTATAAGAAAGGCCGAAACCCAGTTGATGGAGTTGGCCAGCGCTTCTTTGAGTGTAACCATCTGGTTTTCCTTGTAATCCGATGAATTTTTAGGTTCCCACTTATCTCCATTCGGAAGAGGAAAGCTCTGCTGAACGTTGGGCACCTTACTGCATGGTTGGTATTCGCCTTCCTGCATGGCAAGGGTATAGAGAAAAGGCTTGAATGTTGACCCCACCTGGCGGCGACCCATTTTCACCTGATCGTATTGAAAATGCTTATAGTTGATACCACCGACATAGGCACGAACAAAACCAGTTTGCGGTTCAACCGATATCAATCCGGCGCGCAGATAGAACTTGTAATACCTTATTGAATCCATGGGGGACATAATGGTGTCGCGGTCCATGGCCCAGGTAAAAATCTTCATCGGTATGGGAGTGTTAAACACCATGTTAATAGAATCGGTCGCCATGCCCGCGCGCTGTAGGTTTCGCCATCGGTCGGTACGAAGCTTGCTCTGTTCCAGAATCTTAGCAATTTCGTTTGAGGCCATCATACGATCAAAATCAAAAGGGGCATGGGTTGAGCCTTTCCAATGACGGAAAAACGCAGGTTGTATGTCAGCCGCAAGATGCTCGGTCACAGCCTCTTCGGCATAGCGCTGCATCCTCGAATTGATGGTGGTATAAATCTTTAACCCATCCTTGTAAAGATTATATCGGCTGCCATCGGGTTTGATGTTTTTGTTTATCCAGCCATACAAAGGGTTATTGACCCATTGGGCCGAGTCTTCTTCATAACGTTCGCGCGAAGTATATTTCGAATCCTCTGGTTTACCGGCATTCATGGTCATGCGCAGGTATTCGCGCATGTATGGTGCCAAGCCTGCCACATGATCCTGCAACATATAGTTCGACATGTCAATGGGCTTTTGATGCAGGGCTTCAAATTCCTGGCCGGTGATGATTTTGTATTTAAGCATCTGCCTTAGCACCACATTGCGTCGTTCAAGTGCCCGCCCGGGATTTCTGACAGGGCTGAACCACGACGGAGCCTTGAGTATGCCCACCAACAATGCCGATTCATCAATACTGAGGTCGGAAGGAGGTTTATTGAAAAAGGTCTTGGCAGCACTCTTTATGCCAAAAGATTGGCTGCCAAAATCAACCGTATTTAAATACATGGCAAGGATCTCTTCTTTGCTGTAGTTGCGCTCGAGTTTCACGGCCACTACCCACTCCTTGAGTTTGATAAGAATCATGCCTACAAAAGTTCGGTTAGCCTTTCGGGGGAATAGGTTCTTTGCCAATTGCTGGGTGATGGTTGAGCCACCTCCTTTGTTGGTTCCTGTAAGCAAGCTGAGGGCTACACGAGCAAAGGCACGGCTATCAATGCCCGAGTGGCGGGTGAAACGAATATCTTCAGTGGCTATCAAGGCATTGATGAGGTTGGGCGAGAGGTCAGAATAGTGAATATTAGAGCGGTTTTCGATAAAGTATTTGCCAAGCAACTCCTGATCGGCCGAGATGACTTCGCTGGCCAAGTTGCTTTTGGGATTTTCGAGCTCTTCGAAGCTAGGCATAAAACCAAGCAACCCTAAGGAAATGGCAACGAAAAGCAATAAAACAAAACCCAGTGTTGAAAAGTACACTGCCCAGAATTTCCTGATATGAGTGCGAAACGCACCTGTTTTAACAGCTTTTTTTGCCATGCTTTAAAAAAATGGTTTTATGGAGTAGTCTTAGCGTATTCAATCCTGATACCTATATCGGTTATGCCTTTGAGTGTTTCATCGCGCATGGCTTGTTCCAGGGCGATAACATAGGTGCCCGTATCGGGCAGTACAAGAGATTGCTTGATCAAAAAGCTGCTTTCCTTTATTCTGCCGATGCCTTTACCCAACCAGTTTCCATAGCGGTCAGCGAGCATACACTCGATGGTATCGCGCCGTTGTTCCCTACCAGGGTAAGCGATGTTAAGAAAAAAGAAAATATTGCTGTAAGCATAATCGGTGGTGTTGCGAACCTGTAGAATCAGGCGGTAAGTCCGCTGCTTCTCTGCAACATTGATCTGAAACTCAGGGATGTTGGTGATTTTCCATTCTTCGCTGGGTATAGTGTAGAATTCATGAAAGAACGGGGCATCAGAACAGTTTGTTAGTAGCAAGAATGTCACCAGGGTGATCATCAATATCCGCGACATGGTTATTTCTTTATAATTTAATTGGCCTTTCATAAAGAACGTTCTGTTCAAGAATGCCAGGGGTATAACGTTTTTGATGCCTGATAAATTATTCATTGTCGAACCGTGTGAGGTCGTCTTGCCCTACAACATTTTCAAAATCAATTTTTTGTTCTTTCTTTTTTGCAAAATCCTCAAGTTTTTCGGGTAATATTCCCCGGGCATTTTCGTCAATGATTTGCTGCACCCTATTAGCAGGAATGGCAAGCAGGTTCGAAGTATCTTTCAAATAGGAATACCACATGAGGCCTCTGAAAACATCAGATTTTTGAAAAATAGCTTCTCCTTTTTTTGTCTTGAGGTTAACTTGATTCGATGGGAATTTTTTCATCGCATCAACATAAGCTAAATATTCGTAGTTCAGACAGCATTTAAGTTTAGAACATTGCCCTGCCAATTTTTGTGGATTCAGGGAGAGCTGCTGGGTGCGGGCGGCGTTGGTGGAAACCGAACTGAAACTATTGAGCCATGTTGAGCAACACAACTCGCGTCCGCATGATCCCACACCACCCAACCGGCTGGCTTCCTGTCGCATACCTATTTGTCGCATTTCAACACGTATGCGGAAACGCTCTGCCAGTTTCCTAATGAGCTCCCTGAAATCCACCCGTTCATCGGCCGTATAATAAAAGATTGCTTTGGTGCCATCGCCTTGGTATTCTACATCGTTGATCTTCATCTTCAGGTTGAGCGAGGTAGCTATCTCTCTTGTTTCGTTCATGGTCTTATACTCGGCACCCACTGCACTGATCCATTTTTCGATGTCAACTGGCCTGGCTTTTCGGTATATCTTTTTAAGTTCGGCTTTCTGAGGATCAATACGGCGTTTACGCATCTGTAGCTTAACGATCTCACCGGCCAAGGTTACAATGCCCAGGTCGTGACCGGGTGAGGCTTCAACTGCTACGATATCACCGGGATGCAAAACCATAGGATACGATAGGTTGAAAAACTCTTTGCGGTTATTCTTAAAACGCACCTCAATACAATCGAAAGGTTGTTGCCCCGAAGGAAGGGGGATGTCTTTCATCCAATCGGTAACATCGAGCTTGGCACAACCATGGCGGAAAGTATAATGACCTTCCTGGTCAATTGCGGGACTTTTACAACAGCCGCGCGAAAAAAAAGGGTGATCCTCGTGGTATGTTGAGCTTACTTCTTCCATCTGGTCATTTCATGAGCACCTTCGTAAGAATGCCGTAATTTTTAGGCATTTCAACAACGACTGCGCAAAAAAGTATGTAATCGGCAAAGGTAAATAAATTTCGCAAGTTAGCGGAAATGCTTACGGGTTACGTAACAGACGTGCCACCTGCAATGAAGTGTCCATGAAAACGAGTGTAGGGTTTGCGTTGCGTTCAATATGGAAAATACATTGATTAAGAAGGCTGTAGAATTCGTTGATGTTTTTATGTGTTACTCTCGGCGAGAATCTCTGGACAAATTCTTTATCTTCACCCTCGAGTTTTAACTCTTTGGGGCGGTAATGATAAATAAAGCATTCCCTGATGCCGCATAACGAGAAGGCAAAGAAGCCCTTCTGGCGTTCTCTGCCCATCTTCGATGCCGTACTGATCCATTCATTGAGTGGCTCAATTTTTACTGTATAGCACAAGCGCATCCATTGCCTGAAAAGGTTGAAAAATTCACCGGAATCGGGATTGCTAAGGTGGTCGAGTGCTTCGATGAGGTTGCCCTCAGCCAGCAATGTCGCGCGCCTGGCATCCTTTAACTCATAGCCATAATTATTTATCAGGGCTTGTTGCAAATCTTCCTCGCCAAGGCGTGGAATCTTTTCCAATTGGGTGCGCGACAGGATGGTGGTGATGATCTGCCCAGATTCTTCGGATACCAATAAGAACAGTGTCTTATCAGGTGGTTCTTCCAGAATCTTCAGTAGCTTGGGTGCAGCGGCATGGAAGAGCTTTTCAACCATCCAGATCACCATGACTTTGTATTCAGCCTCATAAGCTTTATAGCTCAATATGCGTATCAACTCATTGCAATCATCTGCATTAATGATACCCTGCTTATTCTCAACCTGTATCTTTTTGTACCACATAGGCAAGTTAAAATATCCTTTGCGCTCAAGCACCAGCTCTCTCCACAGTCTTACAAAATCTTTGCTCACAGGCTTTTTATCTACTTCCCTGGTGGTAGCCACAGGGTAGATAAAGTGCAGGTCGGGGTGAATAAGCAATTCGTATTTACGGCATGATGGACAGGTGCCGCACGAGTCGGTATTATCGGCTGCTCGGCCGGTGCAGTTGATAAATTGTGCATAAGCCAGCGCCAACGCCAGCGTTCCGCTGCCTTCTGGCCCAAGGAATAACTGTGCATGGCTAATACGGTTTTCTCTGACCGTTTGAACCAGTCGCTCCTTGGTGGCATGCTGTCCGATGATTTCGCTGAATCGCATATGATTTATTTGAGTTCCTTGCGCAACCTGGCCACGGAGATATTAAGTTGTTCGCGGTATTTAGCAACAGTGCGACGGGCAATATTATATCCCTTCGCTTTCAATATCTCTGTGAGCTGGTCATCGGTGAGGGGTTTATGTTTTGATTCGGCTTCGATGCAGTTGCTAAGGATTTTTTTTATCTCGCGAGTGGAAACTTCTTCGCCACTGTCGGTCTGCATTGATTCGGAAAAAAAACTCTTGAGCAGATAGGTACCATGGGGTGTTTGGACATATTTGCTGTTGGCCACACGCGAAACGGTTGATATATCCAGATTCACAATCTCTGCAATGTCTTTAAGGATCATCGGACGAAGTTTGGTTTCATCACCTTCTAGAAAATACTCGTGTTGGTAGTCCATTATGACTTTCATGGTCACATATAGTGTGTTTTGCCGCTGTTTGATGGCATCAATAAACCAACGTGCCGAGTCAATTTTTTGTTTGATAAACATTACCGTCTCCTTCTGTTGCTGGCTGTTTTTGTTTTTATTTTCTGTGTAGGCTTCCAGCATATCAAGGTAAGTGCGGTTCAGACGTAATTCAGGTGCATTTTTCGAGTTGAGTGTCAGCATCAGTTCGCCATCTACATTGTTGATCACAAAGTCGGGAATAACATATTGCTGTTGTCGTTGATTTTCGCCACCTGTATCGCCGGGCTTGGGATTAAGCCTCAACACTTCATCAATGGCTTCTTTGAGCTCCTCTTCGCTGATTTGTGCTTTTTTGATGATTTTGTCGAAGTGCTTTTTCGTAAACTCCTCGAAATAATCTTCAAGCACATGGATGGCCCTGGTAGCAGCAGGTGTCTGATCGCGGCGTTTCAATTGCAACAGTAAACATTCTCTCAGGTTGCGTGCAGCAATACCAGGTGGGTCGAGGTCTTGTACCACCTTAAGCACCTCTTCAATCTTACCGGTATTGGTGATCAGGTTTTGCGAAAAGGCCAGGTCATCAACCATAGCGTTCAGGTCACGTTGCAGGTAGCCGGCATCGTCGAGGTTGCCAATGATTGTCTGGGCTATGATCAGCTGTACGGAATCAAGGTCGCGCAAGCCTAGTTGGGCAAGCAATTGTTCGTGAAACGAAACAGACGATATAAACGGGGCTTGCTTGGGTTCATAGTCGCGGCTGGTATTCTGCTCAGCTGTGCGGTAGGCCGGAATATCATCATCGTCTTGAATGTAATCGCTCAGGTCAAATTCCTCATTCGTATCAGTGCTTTCTTTGTCAAAATCATCGTTTTCATCGCTGCTTTCTCCTGAATCATTTTCTTGTGCCTGTGAAGATTCAGATTCGCTCAGGTCTTCAAGTACTGGGTTTTCTTCAATCTCCTGTTTGATTCGTTGTTCAAGCGCAATAGAAGGTATCTGCAACAGCTTCATCAGCAAAATTTGCTGTGGAGAGAGCTTCTGAGTGAGCTTTTGTTGCAATTTCTGGTTCAGCATACCTTTGTCATTTTAGTTGCGAACGATATCCAGTACCCACATAGTATGGACACCACTAATATACAACAAAAAAACGAATGGGCCAGTCCGCGAAATAAATATCTCAAAATTCAGCATTCTGTGGTGTGCGAGGAAACGGTATCACGTCGCGAATGTTGGTCATACCAGTAACAAAAAGCATCAATCGTTCAAAACCAAGCCCAAATCCGCTATGTGGAGCAGATCCAAAACGGCGGGTGTCGAGATACCACCACATCTCTTCCTCTGGAATGTTGAGGTCTTTGATGCGCTTATATAATATGTCGTACTCTTCCTCACGTTGCGATCCGCCTATGATTTCACCGATACGGGGAAAAAGTACATCCATGGCGCGCACAGTCTTGCCGTCGTCGTTTTGCTTCATGTAAAAAGCCTTGATACCAATGGGATAACCGGTTAGGATAACGGGTTTCTTGAAGTGTTGTTCAACTAAGTAGCGCTCATGCTCGGCTTGTAAGTCGGAACCCCATGATACCGGAAACTCCCATATTTGGTTCGATTCGATAAGGATGCCAATGGCTTCGGTGTAGGTGAGACGCTCGAATTTGTTGTCAACCACAAATTGCAGCCGTTCGATCAATTCCTTATCATACATGTTGTTGAGAAATTGCAGATCGTTCATACAATTATCAAGAGCATATCGAACAAGAAATTTCAGAAAATCTTCGGCCAGGTCCATGTCGTCGTTGATGTCGTAAAAAGCCATCTCAGGTTCTATCATCCAGAACTCGGCCAGGTGGCGGGGTGTGTTGGAGTTTTCGGCACGGAATGTAGGGCCGAAAGTATATACATTTGAAAGTGCCAAGGCCCCAAGTTCGGCTTCGAGCTGCCCGGAGACTGTGAGACTGGTGGGTTTGCCAAAAAAGTCCTCGGCAAAATTTACCGATCCATCCTCTTTTAACGGAGGGTTTTTGGCATCGAGCGTAGTTACCCTGAACATGGCACCAGCACCTTCGGCATCCGATGCGGTAATAATTGGAGAATGAATATTGTAGAATCCTTTGTCGTTGAAGTATTTATGGATGGCAAAGGCCATGGCATGGCGCATACGCAACACGGCACCAAAAGTGTTGGTGCGAGGTCTAAGATGTGCAATCTCGCGCAAAAACTCGAGCGAATGACCTTTCTTTTGCAGGGGATAGGTTTCGGGGTCGGCCGAACCATATACCAATATTTCATTGGCTTGTATTTCAACCTGTTGCCCTTGCCCCTGCGATTTCACCAAAGTACCGTTCACCGAAAGGCAGGCTCCCGTGGTAATGGGCTTCAATGCGTCCTCGCCAAACCGTTGTACATCAGCGACGATTTGTATATTATGAATGATTGATCCATCGTTCAAAGCGATGAAGGCAACATTTTTATTTCCTCTCTTGGTTCTCACCCAGCCTTTTACGTTTACTTGCCTACCAACAGGTGACTCTCCTGTCGGCATCAGCAGGTCTTTGATCGGGCTTCTTTTTATTTGCTCCATATAGCGTTGTACGAAATTTTATGCAAAAAAACGATTTTTTTGGGTCATAGCCAACATCGCCATAGTTCTGACCAAGGTTGTGTGTTGAATGGTTAATTGTAGGGTAATTATGCTCTACCTGATAGCAGGAAAATGCAAAAAAATGAAACATTTATGTGCCGTCGAAAGATCAATTTAGATCGGAAGTTATGATTTATGCAGACTAATGATCTGATTTAGAGCCATATAATTTGACTATTTGATTTTTTTGATTGTACGTTTCTGAATGTATTATATTTGCGCTGATTCTGTTCACTAATTATGATTAATGATGGGCATCCTGAAAACAAAATTTGCAAGCTACGACGCACCCCAGAAAGCCATGGCAGCAGGGGTCTATCCCTATTTCAGAACAATCGAATCGGATCAGGACACTGAAGTACTTATTAATGGTAAGAAAGTGTTGATGTTTGGCTCAAACAGCTACCTGGGGCTTACCAATCATCCCGCTGTAAAAGAAGCTGCAATTAAGGCAATCGAAAAATATGGAACTGGTTGTGCAGGTTCGCGTTTTCTAAATGGCACACTCGATATTCATATAGAGTTGGAGCTGCGCCTGGCTCGATTGGTAGAAAAAGAGGCCTGTCTTTGCTATAGCACAGGATTTCAGGCAAACTTGGGAGTGGTTTCATTGCTGGCAGGGCGGCACGATTATCTTCTGCTCGACGAACTCGACCATGCCTCAATTATTGAAGGAGGCCGTCTCTCGTTTTCCAAAGTGATCAAATATGCGCACAACGATATGTATGCTCTCGAACGTAAGCTAACGCTCTGTGAGCCTGGCCGAATAAAACTCATCGTGGTGGATGGGATCTTTTCGATGGAAGGCGATATTGTTAAACTGCCGCAATTGGTTGAGCTGGCCCAACAGTATGAGGCTTCGGTAATGATTGATGATGCGCATGCCCTGGGTGTTCTTGGAAGGAACGGGGCAGGCACTGCATCACATTTCGGACTGACCGACAAGGTGGATCTTATCATGGGGACGTTCTCGAAATCCCTTGCATCGTTGGGAGGTTTTATTGCAGGCGATACGGAGGTAATCAATTTTATCAAACATAATTCACGACCTCTGATCTTCAGTGCCAGCATGACACCGGCTTCGGTTGCCAGTGTCCTTGCTGCTATCGAGATTATGGAAAGCGAACCTGCGCGAATACAGCACCTGTGGAATGTAACTCACTATGCCAACCAACAATTGATGCTACACGGGTTCGATACAGGTAAAACTGAATCACCGATTATTCCAATTTATATTCGCGATGATTATAAAGTCTTAAAACTGGCCAAAGACCTGCTGGAGGATGGTGTTTTTGTGAATCCGGTCGTTTCGCCTGCAGTATCCCGCGAAGACAGCCTCATCCGATTTTCACTCATGGCTACCCATACTTTTGAACAAGTTGACATGGCTGTAGAAAAAATAAAACGGGCCGCCGATGCACTTGGTATCATCCGTGCCGTGATAATGGAAACCATCTCTTAATGTATCTGTTTAGGTATAAGGTATAAAGGTATATATGTATAAGAAATAAGGTATAAGGAAATAGGGAAATTCCACACACCCTATACCTTATTCCTTTCCTAAACACCTAAATATTTACCTCATAATTTCATATTAAGATAGTGTTGACCGAATCCAAAGTAGTTCTGATTACCGGTATTTCATCGGGGTTTGGAAAGGAAACTGCCAAACAACTTGCCAACAGGGGTCATGTGGTGTATGGCACGTTGCGAAAGGTAACTGATGTAGAACCAAAAATCAACGTGCTATTGATGGATCTGACCGACACGGAATCTGTGAGATTGGCCGTTAAGAATGTTTTACAACGTGAAGGTAAAATTGACGTACTGATCAACAATGCCGGTATGCACCTAGGTGGCCCCATTGAGATGACTCCTGCCGAAGATTTTGAACGACAAATGCTCACCGGATTCAATGGGCTGGTGCACCTCACACAGGCCGCGCTGCCGGCTATGCGCCAACAGGGTGAAGGGATGATCATCAACATCAGCTCAATCGGAGGATTGATGGGGCTTCCTTTCCAGGGATTTTATTCGGCAGCTAAGTTTGCGATCGAAGGCTTCAGCGAAGCACTACGAATGGAGGTAACCCCTTTTAATATCCGGGTTGTGGTGATAAACCCCGGTGACTTTCGTACAAACAATACCCTTAACCGGAAAAACGCAGTGAATTCCGGGCCTTATAGCGATCAGTTTCATAAAACCCTCGCTGTCATCGAAAAAGACGAAAAAGAGGGCTGGCATCCCGAAATATTGGCCCTCAAAATCTGCAAGATTATCGAGAACCGACATCCAAGGCAACGCTACATTATCGGTTCACCGGATCAGAAACTGGCAGTTATCCTGAAACGGTTACTTCCGACATCCTTGTTTCGGAGAATGCTCGGGTCGCATTATGGAATTGTGAGATAGGTAGGGTTCTATGCCTGTTCTTTCATATCATAATTTCTTTTCATTCATTCCTGCGTGGGCAGTCAAGTTACTTCGCTATTCGTTGGATGTATTTGTATATAGCCACCGGCATTGATACATAACCCTAATTCAATTGGTTGCATCGGAAATTCATTCTCATAGGTGTCTGTCATCTTCACGGATAGTCTTGATCTGTTAATTTCCTAATTTTGCGGATAATGGATGATGGTTTTAATATACAAGCTCTGGATAGCTGGCTTGGTTCCTGCGATCGTCCCGTTGTGATCAGCGGCCCTTGTAGTGCCGAAAGCCGCCAGCAGGTGCTGGAAACCGCCCGTATGTTGGCCAAGATTCCACAGGTAAAGGCCATGCGTGCCGGCATCTGGAAACCCCGCACCCGGCCATCAGCTTTCGAGGGAGTGGGCGAACAGGGTCTCAGATGGATGCAGGAAGTTCAGTCAGAAACTGGTCTGAAAGTAGCCGTTGAGGTAGCCAGGCCAATTCATGTTGAACAGGCTTTGGCTTATGGAATTGATATTCTGTGGGTGGGGGCCCGCACTACAGGTAATCCATTCTCCATTCAGGAACTGGCCGAAGTACTGCAAGGGGTGGATGTGCCGGTAATGATAAAAAACCCTTTGAATCCCGACCTTAAACTATGGCTGGGTGCATTGGAACGATTCAACCAGGCTGGCATCACCAAACTGGCTGCTATACATCGTGGTTTTCATTGCTACGACGAAGGGCCCTACCGCAATCATCCGCGATGGGAAATCCCTATCGAACTGAAACGCCTGGTACCCGATCTTCCGATTCTATGTGATCCAAGTCACATTTGCGGCAACCGACACTTACTGGGCGCAGTATCGCAACAAGCCCTCGACCTGGAGATGGATGGACTGATGATTGAGACTCACTATGAACCCGACAGTGCCCTCACCGACCGTAGCCAGCAAATCACACCCGGTGCGCTGCAGGCCATCTTGTCGAACCTGGCCATCCGAATCGAAAAAGGGAATGAGGAATTCAGCAACATGCTTGAAGAGTTACGCTTGCAGATAGACCGGATTGATATCCAGCTTATCGAAATCATGGCGC
>JAUXXY010000094.1 GCA_030684735.1 Bacteroidales bacterium
GGATGTCGTTTAGGAACACAACACCGCAAAAAATATCGTTCCTGTCAATCACAGGAAACACATTTCTTTCGGATTGTTCTATCACTTTCACCAGATCGCCCAGTGTAGCATTAAGCTCGATAGTAAGGAAATTGGTTTCAATCAATTTATCAACTTTAAGCATTGAAAGAGCCGATTTGTCCTTGTCGTGGGTGATGAGTTCGCCGCGCCTGGCCAGCCGTTTGGTGTAGATAGAGTGTGGTTCGAAATACATGATGGTGATGTACGACATGGTAGCAGTGATGATGAGAGGGATAAAAAGCTCGTAGCCGCTTGTGATTTCGGCAATAAGAAAGATGGCTGTGAGCGGGGCATGCATCACACCCGCCATCACGCCTGCCATGCCTGCAAGGGTAAAATTGCTCTCTGGCACGTCAATAAAAGAAAGTTTGTTCAACATCCGGGCTACAAAAAACCCACTCACTCCTCCCATGAACAGCGAAGGGGCAAAAATACCGCCTATACCACCGCTTCCGGTTGTGGTGGCCATAGCCACTACCTTGAGGATAAGGATAAGAATCAGAAAGCCCGGGAAAAGCCAGTAATCATGACGGATGGCATAGAAAAAGCTATTGTTGGTCAGGTCGGCACCATTTCCGGTAAGAATTGATTTCAGCGCCATATAACCTTCGCCGAAAAGCGGCGGAAACAAGTAGATAAGCCCTCCGAGAGCCAGTCCACCATAAATTAGCTTCTTGTAGGGGTTATCAATAGTTCCAAACCAAGCTTCTATCTTTTGATTGGCGCGGGTGAAATAGACTGAAACCATGCCTGTGAAAGCACCCAGCACCAGATACCACGGGATGTTTTTGAGCAGGAAAGGTTCGGTGAGAGAATAATAGAAAAGAACATTCTCGCCCATGAAAAAATGGTCGAGTACGGCAGCGGTCACCGCAGCAATGAGTAAAGGAATGAGCGAGGCCATGGTCAAATCGAGCATAAGTATTTCGAGGGCAAAAACCACACCTGCAATGGGTGCTTTGAAAATTCCTGCCACTGCTCCAGCAGCGCCACAGCCGATGAGCAGTACCATACTTCGCCTGTTGAGGCCGAAATAGCGCCCGATATTCGACCCGATGGAAGAGCCTGTAAGCACAATAGGTGCCTCCAGTCCTACCGATCCTCCAAAACTCACAGTGAGGGTGCTGGCTACCATCGAAGACCAGGTGTTGTGCCGCTTCAATCGTCCACGCCCTCGGGAGATGGCATAGAGAATTTTGCTTACTCCGTGGCCGATATCTTCCTTGATGATATATTTGACAAACAGTACTGTGAGTATCATGCCAATGAATGGGTACGCCAATAAAAGCAAATTGCTACGGGAAATTGTAAAATGGTTGGTAAGCAATTCGTGAGTGTAGTGTACAAGATTCTTCAGAATCACTGCTGCTAACCCGCTTAGCAAACCCACCACGAAACTCTGTAGTATCAAGCTTTGCCGTTCGCTGAGGTGCTTATTGGTCCATTGGAGCACTATGATGCGGATAGATGGCCTCTTCATGCTATAAAATTGACCTGACAAAGCTAAGAAAACACTTCGATAAATCTGACTAAAGAAATTAAGTGATTGCTGCCAGTTTGCTATAATGGCATATCCGGAAATTTCTTAATATTGGCTGCAAATAAAACAACAGCAGTAAGGTATACAAGATACACATGAGAACTGAATATCGGCAACTGAAATAACCCGTATCATTCGAGCACTGTTTAAGACTATCAATTATCAACCCAATGAAATGTCCATCCACAGAAGTATACCCAATAAGATGATCATAACATGGACATTCCATCGGAAATAGAAGTAGTATCTATCAGCAAGAAAAATGCAAACAATTAATAACCAATGATCTAATAAATAATTAACAGATGAAAAAAATCATCACGTACAACGTCAATGGTATCCGCTCGGCCATAAGCAAAGGGCTTTTCGACTGGTTGGTTGCAGCAAGCCCTGATATTCTTTGCTTGCAAGAAACCAAAGCCCAACCCGATCAGATTCCCACTCTCGATTTTGAAGCCCTGGGATATCAAACCTATTGGTTCTCGGCCAAAAAGAAAGGCTACAGCGGAACAGGACTACTCACAAAAGTGCAACCTGATAGGGTGGTATTGGGCATGGACATGCCCCAATACGATGATGAAGGCCGGTTGATTCGGGCCGACTATGGAGAAATCAGCGTGATTAGTGTATATCATCCCTCAGGCTCAAGTGGCGAAGAACGCCAGGCATTTAAAATGAAATGGCTCGACGATTTTTACAACTACCTTCAGCAACTGCGCAAAGAACGTCCTTATCTTATCATATCGGGCGATTACAATATCTGTCACAAGCCCATTGATATTCACGACCCCATCAGCAACGCCAAAAGTTCTGGTTTTTTGCCTGAAGAACGTGAATGGATGAGCAAATTCATTGATAGCGGCTTCGTAGATACTTTCCGGTTCTTTAACCAGCAGCCCCACCAATACACCTGGTGGAGTTTTCGCGCCAATGCCCGCGCACGAAACCTTGGATGGCGTATTGATTATCACATGGCAAGCGAAAACTTAAAGGATCGCTTGCGGGGAGTGCAAATCCTGCCACAAGCCACCCACTCCGACCATTGCCCGGCAGTGGTGCAAATTGATTTTTGATACCCTAAACGGCAGAATTTAATTATCTTTATGCACTAAATTCAGTAACTCATGAGTTTATTAAGCAATGAAAATGCAGAAAATACCTGTTAAATCCTATGGAATCAGGGGTAATGTGATCCTTGGATTCATCTTTGCTTTCCTGGCCGTGGCTGCTGCTGGATATCTAACTTATATAAACACCCAAAAACTTGTTGGCAGTGTTCTGGAACTTTCCGAGCCTAACCCAAAACTCATCAAAATTCGGGAAGTTTTCTCCGATCTCACCGAGGCCGAAAGCAACCTGCGTGTGTATGCACTGATCAAAGAAAATGAGTATTTTAATAACTACCTGCAATATATCAACAAGGTTACCCGAAACATTGACTCGCTGAAAACCATCACATCGGGAAACCTTGATCAGCATAAAAAAATAAATCTGATTGCCACCTTACTTAGAAATCGGCTGAAAAACGTGGATGATTTCGTTGGCTTCAAACAATCAGCCGACACCATGAGCTACACGCTCAAAGCATTGGAGAGGCTGCAAAACACACCCTACGATTCAACCCGGACACATATCTACACCCGGACATCCACCACAATCTCCACAATTGATACGCTGAGCACCATTGCTGAACCCGAACCCAGGGAGGAACAATCCCGGGGCTTTTTCACCAGGGTGGCCGATTTTTTTTCAGGAAAGGATAAAAAAGTAGAAGAAGCTACGCAAAAGGTACAGCAAGTATTACAGGAAACAAAAGTAGTTCGCGACACCTCCATCCTGGTGAAAACCGACACCACACTTCTAACCCGTATCCGCAAAGTGCTTGCCGAACTCAAAGAAGAAGAAAGTCGTATGCAGAAAAGTCTTCATGAAAGGGAGTTGGAACTATTGCGAAACAATTCATTGATTATCAGCAAGGTGATGGATATTACTGTCGAGCTTGAGCAAGCTGAACTGGAGTTGATGGATCAAAAAACTGATGAAGCACGCGAAGTGGCCAGCCACTCGGTAGTGGTACTTAGTGCGATAATGCTTAGCAGCTTGTTTGCAATCCTGCTTTTCACGTTCCTTATCATGCGTAATTTATCGCGAAGCAATTTTTACCGTGATCAACTTTTTATGGCCAAGCAGCGTGCCGAAGAACTTGCCCATGCAAAAGAGGAGTTCCTTGCCAATATGAGCCATGAAATGCGCACCCCACTTAATTCAATTATCGGTTTTTCGGAGCAATTGGCTAAAACAGCGCTTAGCAATGAGCAAAGCGAGCAACTCAGCGCAGTGCATCATTCGTCGGAGCACCTGCTTGCCCTGGTGAATGATATCCTCGATTTCAGCAAGATAGAACAGGGAAAACTCAAGCTCGAAAACATCCCTTTTAATCTAAAGGCAGTCATTCTTGAAACTTATATGACCTTCCGTATAAGAGCCAGGGAGAAAAAAATTCGATTATCATATAATATGCAAGTTCATGATGATGTACTGATTGTGGGCGATCCCTTGCGGTTGAAACAGGTGTTATTTAATCTGGTGGGCAATGCCGTTAAGTTTACCGAGAGAGGTGAAGTAAAAATTATTTGCCGGAGCTTGAATTACCCCACCGAAGTCGGAGAATTAGCCATGCTTAGGTTCGAAGTGCATGATACCGGAATTGGGATTACGACCGAAAAACTCGATACCATTTTCGACGGATTTACGCAAGCTGATTCTTCCCTTACACGTAAATACGGTGGAACAGGTTTAGGCCTCACAATCAGTAAAAGACTGGTTGAAATGCAGCAAGGGATCATCGGGGTTGAAAGCGAATATGGAAAAGGCTCGATGTTCTCGGTCGAAATTCCTTTCATGATTGCTGATCCCGAGTCACAGCCATTATCCATAGAGGGTATAAAAATGCATTCGGCCTTGCTTAAGGGGAAATGGCTGCTGCTGGTTGAGGATGATGAGCTGAATGTTAAGCTTACCACAATGATTCTGGAGCAGTGGGGTATCAAAGTTGATTCGGCGAACAGTGGCGCTGAGGCATTAGACAAAATTGCCGTGAATGACTACGACCTTGTGCTCACCGACATACACATGCCTGATATGAGCGGGGTGGAGATGACTCAAAGAATCAGGACTATGGAAAATCCTGATAAAGCATCACTTCCGATCATTGCCATTACTGCAAATATCATGAAGGACGATCTTGACCATTACCTTAAGTCGG
>JAUXXY010000012.1 GCA_030684735.1 Bacteroidales bacterium
CGTGTCATACGATTCATGCCGAAGTATCACGTGTAGAACGACCACTCGCCGATGCACTGCGCCCATAGCCCTTCAGATGCCCGCGGCAACACGAAGGAGTCACCCATGAGGAACGGCCGCCGGTTCATCCTAGCCCTCGTACTCGCAGTCGTTCTGGGGCTCGTGGCCCCGACCATGGCACACGCGCTCTTGATGCCCAGAACCGTCGACGAGCTTGCGGCCGAGGCCGACTCGATCGTGGTGGTCAAGGTCACCTCGTCGCAGGCGCGCCGCGCCGACAAGGCCGCCGAGCGTCTGCCGATCTACACCGACTACCGACTCCAGGTGACCCGCGTGCTCAAGGGTGACCGCCCGCGTGCGCTGACGCTCACGCAGCCCCACGGCCGGATCGGTGATCTCGTTCAGGTGACCACCGACCTGCCCGAGTTCACCCCCGGAGAGCAGGCGGTTCTGTTCCTCAACGCCTCAAACGAGGTCTACGGCGGCACGCAGGGCAAGCTGACCGTCGAGAAGGGCCGTATCCCCTCCCTCGACATCAGCGTCGAGGAGTTCGCCCAGCAGTTCCGCACCGGAACGCTTGCCCCCGCTGTGAAGCCCACCCAGGTCCCCGCGCCCGAGCCCAGGCCCGGCACGAAAGCGCCGCGAGTGGCGCGCAAGAGCCTCGACACGATGCTCAGCTCCGCGATCTCGAGCGCCATCGGCACGCTGGCTACCACTACCCCACTCAACTCCGACTTCGAATCCGGCACGAGCGGCTGGTCGATCGGCACCTATACCGCTGGCGCACCCGCCTGGGGACGCACAAGCTACCGCGCCGCCGCAGGCACGTGGTCGCTGTTTGGTGCGGGATCCGGTACGGGCGCCGTGGTTCCGCCGGCCTACGTCCCCGAACAGGTCCACACCGGTGCGTGGACAACGACCCCCATCGACCTCTCGAGCGCCACACTCGCCGACCTCGAGTACGACGTCTGGACCCATCTCACGGCGTCCGGCAGCAACTGGTTGGCCGTCGAGGTCGCCACCTCCACCAGCGGCCCGTGGTACTTCGCCAACAACGGTTACCAGATGGGCACCACAGCGGGCTGGAAGCACTTCACGGTGGACCTGCGATCGGTCACCGATGCGTTCTCCGGTGAGACCAAGTCCTTCGTCGGCGAGTCTGCTGTCTACGTTCGCTTCCGCTTCTACCACACCACCGGTACCACCGATTACGGCGCCTTCATCGACAACGTGAAGATCACCGCCGAGACGGGCCCAGCGCCGACGGTCACCGACGTCACGCCCGCAGGGGCGAACGCGGGCATCGGCGAGACGGTCACCATAACCGGATCGGGCTTTGGCGCCACCGCCGGCAGCGTGCACTTCCAAAAGGGTGACTCCCAGAACAGCGGCGACTACGTCACGGCATCGATCGTCTCCTGGTCGGACACGAGCATCACGGCAACCGTGCCACAGCTGGCTGCAACATGGGTGCGCGTGAACGCCGCCGACGGCAAGAACTCCGGCGCCGTACCGTATGCGACAGGATTCAGCACCAACGGGCGGCGCTGGACCGGTCTGCCCGTCTCATACCGCATCAACGAGAACACCGCCGACATGACCGGCGAGGGTGCGTCCATTCAGGCGGCATTCCCCACCTGGAACGATGCCGGTTCGCAGTTCCGGCTGGCGTACGCCGGGACCACCACCAAGACCGGTTCGACCTACGACAGCGAGAACACGATCTCCTTCGTCAACGACACCGCCAACACGTACCTCGGCCGCAACACCTACTGGTATTACCTGACCACCCCGCCCACCCTCATCGAGTCGGACATCGTCTTCAATGACCGCTACCTGTGGGCCGATGGCGCCGCGAGCGGCGTCATCGACGTAGAGACCGTGGCTCTCCACGAACTGGGACATACCGTTGGGCTCGACGACCAGTACCTCGAGTACGCCGAGGTCATGAGTGCCTACACAGGCGACGCTCAGAGAACGCTCAGCCCCGCCGAGGTGGCGGGTGCGATCCACCTGTACGGCGCCGACCTCACGCCGCCGGCAGCGCCTGTGATCACGTCGGATAGCCACCCCGACCCGGACACGTGGGTTGCCGACAACTCGGCATCGTTCTCGTTTGAGACGCCCGACGCCGCAGCGTACTCGTACGTGCTCGACCAGTCCGCCGGCACGGTCCCCGACACCACGGCCGAGGGTGCCCAGGCATCGGCGACCATCGATTCTGTGCCCGACGGCGAGAGCTACTTCCACGTGCGGGCGCAAGGCGCCAACGGCGTTTGGGGTGATGCGGCGCACTACAAGCTCCGCGTGGACACTGAAGCACCGACGACCACATCCGACGCGCTCACGCAGTACCTCCGCACCGCGACGATCACCCTCACCCCCACCGATGCACACGCCCAGGTGGCTGCGACGTACTGGCGACTCGATGGTATCGGCGAGTGGCACAGCGGCACGACGGTCACATCCGATGCGCCAGGCGAGCACACGCTGGAGTACTACTCCGTGGACTACGCTGGCAACACGGAGACGCCTACGGTCGAAGCCGCGTTCCGGATAGATTTGCCGACCCGCGTAGACCAGACGGGTCAGGGCGTGACATTCAGCACCGGATGGGCGTCGGCTGAAGGCGCTAGCTTCTGGGCCAAGTCCTGGACGTACACCTATGGTGCCGGACGTACCGCGACCGTGGTCTTTGAAGGCACCGCGATCGACTGGATAGCCACCGTTGCGCACACCTGCGGCATCGCGACGGTGAGCGTGGACGGCGGCCCGGCGGAGCTGGTTGATCTCTACTACGGTGGAGGAACCACCTACAAGCGCAAGGTATGGGGCGTGAGCGGACTCGAGGACGGCCGGCACGTAGTCACGATCACCAGCACCGGGACGAAGAACCCACTCTCGTCGAACACAATCGTCAATGCGGATGCCTTCGATGTCGTAGGTGTTGTCGGACCCGATCCGGTGCCGACCCGCTACGAGCAGGATGCACCCGGCGTTGAGATCAGCGACGGATGGACGTACGAGGCCGGACCGTACCTCTCAGGCGGCACGTGGATACGCACCTACGACGAGGGGCTCACCGTCCAGGTCACGTTTGAAGGCACGGGCGTCGACTGGCTCACCGCGGTCAATCATACCGGCGGCATCGCCACCGTGAGCGTCGACGGAGGGGAGCCCGAGACCGTCGACCTCTACTATGGCGGCGGAACCACGTACAAGCGAAAGGTGTGGGGCGTGAGTGGGCTGACCGAGGGTACACACGTCGTCACGATCACCTCAACAGGGACCAAGAACGAGGTCTCTGCGAATACGGTCGTGAGCGTCGATGCTTTCGATGTCTACGGAACCATGGGTCCGGCCCCCGTGCTGACCCGCTACGAGCAGACTACACCTGGCATCACATACACAGCAGGATGGGGTTCAGCCAGCGGCAGCAGTTTCTCAGGCGGCTCCTGGACCTACACCTACGGCACGGGCCGCACCGCTACCGTGGTCTTCGATGGAACCGCCATCGATTGGATCGCCACCGTCGCACACACCTGCGGTATCGCAACGGTGAGCATCGATGGCGGCCCGGCGGAGACAGTTGATCTCTACTACGGCGGCGGGACCACCTACAAGCGCAAGGTGTGGGGGGTAAGCGGACTGCAGCCCGGCCGCCACGTGGTCACCATAGCCAACACCGGTACCAAGAACCCGCTCTCGTCAAACACCATCGTGAACGTGGATGCTTTCGATGTGACGGGCGCGCTCGTACCCTAGTTCCGGTGCCACACCCGCCGCTTCGAGTCGACAGCACCTTGGGGGACGAATAGCGCTCAGGCTGCTCGCGAGCAGCCCGGGAGGACCACTCCCCCCGGCGACGACTGCGGGGTTCCCAGGCCACAATCAGACACCCGTGAAGGCACGGGATCACGGCTATCTTACGAGCGTCGTGCTACGCATCAAGAGCAAGCGCACACACGATCCCCTCGGAGAATCTTCTTACCATCTCGTCCATCGTTAGTGTTCCTGCGCTACTCGCACAGCCCTCACGGAGGTGATCTAGTTCATCGCTGTCACCCAAGAGTCCGACTACCACCTCAGCATACTGAGGGGCCTGCGCATCTTGAGACAAGGAAATTCCATTCACCCCGTTCACCAGATACCCGTACTCCGGACCGTGCGCATTCCCGTCAACCGTCACCAGAGGACACTCGGCGACAAACGAATCGATCACCGCCAAGCCGACGGCGCCGGGAATCAGCATCAGCCTAGACGCGCGAAGCGCGCACGCTCTCACTTGAGAGTCCTGGTGCCCCAGCGCATGCACCCAGGGCCGGGCCTTCGCGAAATCACGGAGCACACCCCCGTCTGGACCAGCGCCAACCACGAGAAGCTCAAAGTCAGGGATGCGAGAACGGATGATGTCAGCGGCCTCGAACAGGTACCCGAGTCGCTTGTGCGAATACAGGGAGCCGACGAAGAGACCCACGTGCCCGCCGCCGATGTCGTGCTTTCGCAAGAAGTCATCGAGGTGAGCCTGTGTCACGCCGACGAGCGACGCACGAAGCGAGGTATCGTCGATGGCATTCTGCACGTCCGTGATTCTCTCGCGCGGAAACCCTAATGAACTGACTACTTCCACAGACGCGGCGTTGTAGGCGAACCACCAGTCAGCATGTACCGACTCCCTGCGCTTCACCCACTCGGCAAGAGGTGACGCCGAATCCTGCTGAAAGTTCCGACCATGGCCCCAGAGCGCGATTCGCCGCACGAACCCAAGCCGACGCCCGGTCCACAAGAAGTAGTTCAAGATCAGCCTGCTCGCCTGCTCCACGATGATCAGATCGGACCCGCGGAGATGCGAGACAGCGGGCTGCCAAATGATCTCCTTGCTGCCAACGCGCAGCACACGGTTCCTGATCCTCGTTCCCCAGCGAATAGTCGTCTCATCACTACGGTCAGCATCCGATCCTGTCGGCTGCCCGTAGATCAGACGAAGCTCGACTCCCTTTGCCGCAAGCTGTATGCGAAGCGCCTCGTAAAATGGCGCGCGATAACAAGGTACGTACCGATAGACCAGTGACACCACCGCAGGACGACCCGCAGTAGCGCGAGGCTCCGGTATCACGGTGCATCACCACGCATCTGATCCCGAAACCCGCCTATGATCACGCGCATGGTATCCATGACCAGGAAGATCGGCACCAGGTACCACGGCGCAGACCGGATTCCAAACCGCCACC
>JAUXXY010000101.1 GCA_030684735.1 Bacteroidales bacterium
TGGGAATGGAATTACGGATCCTCGCCCAACTATACTTTTCGAAAATCAATCAATTTGTCAGGCGAGGCACTTCATGTTGAGATTAGAGTACGACAGGGTATAATTGAAAATGTTGATATCCACATCAATGAGTTAATAATAGGTGATTTCAAATGGATTATTTCTAACCTGGTAGGCTTGCCGCACGATTACGAAAAACTATTTAAGGTATTTCGCAAGACTGATCAACTAAAGAATTGGCACGATAGATCTGTTGATGAATTTACAAAAGCTTTTTTCTAACTCTCTGTATCAGAGATATTCGCTACCCTTTCAGATGTATGCTTTTAAATTTTAATTTTTCTGAAGTTTTCTGACCGATCCGACCACAATACACAATTGTTCCATGAACCTTTCACACAATAAACTCACTGAACTCGCCTCAAAACTGAAAGGCGACCTTTATACGGATTACCCGACCCGTTTGCTTTATGCTACTGATGCCTCAGTGTATCGTGAAGTACCAATTGCGGTGGCCAGGCCAAAAAACAAAGAAGATCTCCGCTCCCTAATTCATTTTGCACAAAGGTTTCAGACTTCTCTGATTCCCAGGACAGCCGGCACATCGCTGGCTGGGCAAGTGGTGGGTGGAGGCATTGTGGTGGACACCTCAAAATATATGACAAGGGTGTTGGAAATCAACCAGCAGGAAAAGTGGGTTAGGGTTGAACCAGGTGTCATCCTCGATGAGTTGAATATGATGTTGGAACCCATGGGTTTGTTTTTCGGACCCGAGACTTCTACCTCAAACCGATGTATGATTGGTGGCATGGTGGGAAACAATTCTTGCGGAGCGCATTCATTGGTGTATGGCAGTACACGAGATCATACCCTGGCAGTAAAAGCATTGCTCTACGATGGCAGTGAGGTTGAATTTGGGAATTTGAATCATTCTTCCTTTGTTGAAAAGTGCAACGGCTCAAATCTGGAGAACAAACTTTATAAACATATTCACGACATCCTCTCGGATAGAGAAAACCAACATTTTATCCGGCAAGAGTTTCCCGATCCCATCGTCAAGCGCCGCAACACGGGGTATGCCATTGACCTATTGCTTGATTGCGTGCCTTTTACCTCCACCGGGCCAAATTTTAATTTCAGTCGCTTGCTCGCAGGATCAGAAGGTACTTTGTGTTTTTTTACAGAAATTAAACTCAACCTGGTGCCTTTACCTCCCAGCGAAAGAGCACTGCTTTGTGTCCATTTCCGCACGCTGGAAGAGACTTTCAGGGCAAACCTTGTTACACTTCAGTATCAGCCTAATGCCGTCGAGTTAATAGATCATATGATCATTAAACAAACTGCCAATAACATCCAACAACGCAAAAACCGTTTCTTCATAAAAGGTGAACCGGCGGCAATCCTTATCATTGAATATGCCTTCCACTCGCAAGCGGAATTGATAGATCGTCTCCATGCCACAGAACAAGCCATGCGTAAAAACGGATATGGCTATTACTTTCCGGTGATCCGCGGAAGCGATATGGGCAAGGTGTGGGCATTGCGCAAATCGGGTTTGGGATTGCTTTCAAACATTAGGGGTGATGCCAGGCCAGTTTCGGTGGTCGAAGACACAGCCATTAACCCGGCTTTTCTTCCTGATTACATGGCTGATTTTCAGCAACTCCTGAATCGTTTAGGGTTGAAGTGTGTATATCATGCACACATTGGCAGCGGTGAATTACACTTACGGCCGGTGCTAAATCTGAAGGACCCTGCACACACAAAATTGTTTCAAATAGTTGCCTATGAAACAGCATTATTAGTTAAAAAATACAGAGGTTCGCTCAGTGGTGAGCATGGTGATGGAAGGCTACGTAGCGAATTTATCCCCCTGATGATCGGGGAACACAATTTCAACCTTTTGCGATCAGTGAAGCAATCCTGGGATCCATACAATCTTTTCAACCCCGGCAAGATTGTGGATACACCGCCTATGAACACATCGTTACGGTATGTACCGGGTGCCGAGGTTCGGGAGCCTGATACCACTTTTGATTTCTCCGATACTCAAGGGATTTTGCGCGCAGCAGAACAGTGTAATGGTTCGGGCGATTGCAGGAAAACCGAGATCATTGGAGGAACCATGTGCCCCAGCTATATGGCTACCCGCGACGAAAATGCCTCCACCCGAGCCCGTGCCAATATCCTGCGCGAATACCTGACAAATTCAACACGTTCAAACCCTTTTAACCATAGCGAGATATATGATATTATGGACTTTTGCCTGTCATGCAAAGGTTGCAAGGCCGAGTGTCCATCAAATATAGACATGGCCAAATACAAAGCCGAATTCTTGCAGCACTATTTTGATGCCAACGGGATACCTCTGCAAACCATGGCAATCGCTTATTTTGCATCCATTCAAAAAGTTTGGATGTGTGCTCCTGGATTATATAATGCATTGATAAGAAATAAATTCACATCAAATGTCTTAAAAAGCATTCTTGGGATTGCAAAGGAACGAAGCTTACCTTTGATTGGAAGATCCAGCCTAAAGCACTGGGCCAAGACCTATAAGCAACAAACTGATGGTTTGAAGGGCAAGGTGTATCTTTTTGCAGATGAATTCACAAACTACAACGATGTGGAAACTGGCAAGGCGGCCATTCGTCTGCTCAACTTTTTAGGCTACCAGGTTATTATTCCAGAACATCAGGAAAGTGGTCGCACCTTTCTGAGTAAGGGATTATTGCGTAGAGCAAGAAAGAAAGCCGTTGCAAATGTTACCATATTGAAAGATATGATAACTGAAGCAACACCGTTGGTGGGTATCGAACCATCAGCCATTCTAACTTTCAGGGATGAATATCCTGATCTGCTGAGCGGTGAATTGAAACTAGTAACCAAGTCATTGGCCAAAAACACCCTGATGTTTGATGAGTTCATCATGCGGGAGGTGGAAAACGGAAAGATTGATTCAGGAATTTTTACAACTGATCATAAACTGATAAAGCTACATGGGCATTGCCATCAGAAATCATTAGCAAGTACCGGTCCAACAAAACAAATGCTTTCCTTGCCAAAAAATTTCCATGTCGAAGAAATCAAATCGGGGTGTTGTGGAATGGCCGGGTCATTTGGCTTTGAGAAAAAGCATTATGATCTTTCGTTGAAGATAGGGGAGTTAGTGCTGCTCCCGGAAATAAGGAAATCCTCTGCTGAGGTCATCATTGCTGCTCCTGGCACAAGTTGCCGCCAGCAGATAAAGGATGGTACAGGGCGTGTTGCCTTTCATCCTATCGAAGTCCTTTATCAGGCAGTCGCCAGAGGAATTGAATTATAAATAATTGATATATAGCGGGATAGATGGCGATTTTTTAATCTACAACATTAAACACTGCTCCTTCGGTGGCAAGGTAGGATTCAGGAAAAACACTACGTGCTTCCATTAGCAATGGCTGCAAATCGTCATACCTGGCTGAGTAGTGCCCGATGACTAGTTTTTTCGCACCCGATTCTTTGGCTAACGTGGCGGCATCAATAGTAGTTGAATGGTATTTTTCGCGGGCAGTTTCAACGCGGTCGTGCATAAAAGTCGCCTCATGATAGAGGAGATCAGCATTTTTGATAATGGCGGCGATTGGTTCGTAGATGGCTGTATCAGAGCAATATGCGAAGGAGCGAACCGGCAAAGGAGGGTAAGCAAGTTCCGCATTTTCATAGAACTTGCCTGTAGATGTGAGATAGCCACCTCCATGCTTTATGGATGGTACGGCATCGTATGGTATGCCCAATTCACGCAGAACGCCTTCCCTTAGATTTTGATCACGAAGTTTCTCCTTAAACAAAAAACCACAGGTAGGAACCCTGTGATTCATGGGTATAGTGCTCACATCAAGATAATTATCAGAATATATCACCTGGTGGGCGTTGGCATCAATGGCATGAAATACAAGTGGATAGACCAGCGAGGACATTGAGGCTTTCAGTTGGAGATGGATAATTTGTTCAAGCTCATGGTTCGCATAAATATGCAGAGGGGTTTGCCGGCCGAATAAATGATAGGTCATAATCAGTCCGATCAATCCAAAATAGTGGTCGCCGTGCAGGTGGCTGATAAATATGTGACTGATCCTTTGGATTTTAGTCTTGTACCTGGCAAGTTGCACCTGAGTCCCTTCGCCACAATCAACCAGGAAGAGGCGATGCAAATGATTGACAACCTGTGCGGTGGGATGGCGTTCGATCAGGGGAGTGGCCGAATTGCTGCCAAGAATGGTAACTGAAAAGATCATAGCGTAATTGTCTGCAACTTTACGAAAACTTTTTCGCACAGTAAGCTTTGAAAAGAAAAAACCGCCCTCGATGAGGAGGGCGGTAGGAAATTGAGAAAAAACCTATTCTTCGGCTTTGTCTTGCTCGGCTGGTTTAGCTTTTGCCTTTGCTTTCTTACTAACCTTTTCTGACTCTTCCATGTCGGATTTTAGTAAGACCAATGCTGCGATATCGCCCAATGTAGTCTTTTCGAGGTTATCCTTTATACGTCTAACTGTCTGCTTTGTGGATTCCTCAAAGTTTTTGGCTTCAGTTTTCTCTTTTGCTTTTTCATTCGCCATTGTATCTTGGGAAACCCTTGAGTGAGAGAGGATAATTTTCTTGTTTTCTTTCGAAAATTCAATCACCTTGAAATCGAGTGTATCGTCAATCCGTGCGTTAGTATTGTCTTCTTTGAGCAGGTGACGGGCGGGGGCAAAGCCTTCAACGCCGTAAGGCAATGTAACAATCATGCCTTTGTCGGCCTGGCTCACAACGGTGCCTTTATGGATTGATCCAATAGTGAAAATAGATTCAAACACATCCCAGGGATTATCTTCGAGCTGTTTGTGACCAAGGCTGAGACGGCGATTTTCGGCATCCACATCAAGCACAACCACTTCCATTGCTTCGTTTATCTTAGTGAATTCAGCAGGGTGTTTGACTTTTTTCGACCACGAAAGGTCGCTGATATGTATCAGCCCGTCAACGCCTTCTTCGAGCTCAACAAAAATGCCGAAGTTAGTGAAATTGCGTACAATCGCTTTGTGACGTGAATTCAACGGATACTTCTGCTGAATGTTTGTCCATGGATCTGGAATCAATTGCTTGATACCCAAAGACATCTTACGATCGTCGCGATCGAGGGTAAGAATTTCGGCTTCCACTTCATCGCCCACTTTCATGAAATCCTGGGCAGTACGCAAGTGCTGGCTCCACGACATTTCTGAAACATGGATCAAGCCTTCGACACCAGTTGCAATTTCAACAAAAGCACCATAATCAGCCAACACTACCACACGGCCTTTCAACTTGTCGCCAACCTTGAGGTCAGCATCGAGCGAATCCCATGGATGAGGAAACAGTTGTTTGAGGCCGAGGGCAATACGCTTCTTGTTTTCATCAAAATCGAGAATAACTACCTTGATTTTTTGATCAAGCTCAACTATTTCGTTCGGATGGTTGATACGGCCCCACGAAAGGTCGGTAATATGAATAAGGCCATCAACACCTCCCAAGTCAACAAACACACCATACGAAGTGATATTTTTGACCATTCCTTCAAGTACCTGTCCTTTTTCGAGCTTAGCGATGATTTCGGCACGTTGCTGCTCGAGTTCATCTTCGATGAGGGCTTTGTGCGAAACCACCACATTTTTATATTCGTGGTTTATCTTCACCACTTTGAATTCCATGACCTTATCAACATAGATATCATAATCACGGATAGGTTTCACATCAATTTGCGATCCGGGAAGGAAGGCTTCGATACCAAATACATCCACAATCAAACCACCCTTGGTCCTGCATTTCACATAACCCTTAATGATTTCATCCGCTTCATAGGCAGTATTTACGCGTTCCCACGAACGCAGAATTCTTGCTTTTTTATGCGAAAGAACCAGCTGACCGGTAATATCTTCCTGGCTCTCAACGTAAACTTCAATTGTATCACCAACCTTCAGGTCGGGATTATAGCGCGATTCGTTCACAGGGATAACACCATCGCTCTTGAAACCAATGTTAACTACAATTTCTCTGTTGTTAATGGAGACCACCCTGCCGTCAATCACCTCGTGCTCGGTGATGGAGCTTAAGGTCTTACCATAGATGTCTTCGAGCTTGTTGCGTTCGATGGCCGAATAGCTTTCATGCTTCTTGCCGATGCTGTCCCAATCAAAAGGTGCCGGAACTGGATTTGGTTTCACATCTGCCACTGTTTCTTTCACTTCTTCCATGATAGGAGTAGTGTCTTCCTGTGTGTTTTCGGGGGTTACGGCAACATCTTCCGAAACAACCTCA
>JAUXXY010000102.1 GCA_030684735.1 Bacteroidales bacterium
AATCAAAACCAACGAAAACGGGGAACAATTATACATCCCAGGAAGCCTCAAAGCCTGTAAAGCCATTGGATGGTTTATCGAAGAATATGGCATCGCACAGATTTCAATTAATCTTACCAACATAAGCATTACACCAGTACATATAGCTTTTGAAGAAACCAGCAAAAAAGCCAATGAAAGGGGAATCCGGGTCACAGGATCGGAATTAGTGGGTTTGATCCCCCTGAAAGCCATGCTGGATGCCGGTAAGTATTTCCTGCGCAAACAACAAAGATCAGTAGGTGTTTCGGAAGAGGAAATCATTAAAATCGCCATAAAGTCGTTGGGCCTGGATGATCTGAAACCATTCAGACCCGACGAAAAAATCATTGAATACTTACTGCGCGACCACAATACAAAAAGGCTTGTTGACATGACCTGCACCGGATTTGCCAACGAAACGGCTTCAGAATCTCCCGCACCCGGTGGCGGATCTATTTCGGCTTATGTAGGTGCACTTGGTGTTTCTATGGCAACAATGGTAGCCAATCTCTCGTCGCATAAAGCCGGTTGGGACGACCGTTGGGAAGTTTTCTCAGATTGGGCCGCGAAAGGGCAACAATTGAAAGATGAGCTTCTCTGGCTTGTTGATGAAGATACCCGTGCATTCAACAAAATCCTGGATGCTTTTGGTTTGCCAAATGGTATGGATGTAGAAAAATTACAGCGAACACAAGCCATCCAAGACGCCACACAGTATGCCATTGACATTCCTTACAAAGTCATGCAGAAGTCGCTGGAATCAATGGAAGTGATCAAAGCAATGGCCGAAATCGGAAACCCCAACTCGGTATCGGATGCCGGAGTGGGTGCCCTTTGTGCCCGCACAGCTGTCATGGGAGCTTTTCTGAATGTTAAAATCAACGCAGGCGGGCTGAATGACAAATCGTTTGTCGAAGATATCGTTGCAAAAGGGGCTGCCATCGAACGCCAGGCTCAACAACGAGAAAAAGAGATACTCGACATTGTAGATGCAAAAATTAAAGTATGATCCTACAAGGGTTCGATCCGGAAAAATTTTGCCTTCACCCCGGACACTTCGACAACCAGAGTAACTTGCACGGCATCAATCATACATATAGGGTGATGTGTCATGTGCTCTATTTGGGCCAAGCCTTGCTGTTTGAGCGCGAGATTAAACTGGCTTTTTCTGCAGCATTCATACACGACATGTCACGTAAGCATGATGGGTTTTGTCAGCATCATGGGCTGTGGGCTTCGCGCCAAAAATTACCGCTATTTAAAGATTTTTTTCTCAGTCAGGGCATCAATTCATTTCAATTAGAAGAGATCAGTGCTTCAGTAAGAAATCATTCCGAAGGTTTTGACCTTCAGAAGAACGACCCTTTCTGGAAAACTGCTGCTTTGCTCAAAGATGCCGATGCCCTCGACAGAATCCGGCTTGGCGTTGGCAACCTCAGAATAGAATTTCTTCGCTTTCCGGCAACCGAACAATTTGTTCCGTTTGCGAATGCGTTGTTTCAAAGTTCTGATCAGCACCAAATTAATAGTTTTAGCCAGATGTTTGCCTTAACTTTGCAGCACCAGCACCTGATTAAATTTTCCTGATAAAGTATTCCGGACAAGTAAAATAGAATCATTATAGGCTATGAATAAATTCTATCGTATCTTCATCCTACTGTATTTTCTGCTTGCTTTACTCTTGTGGCGAGACCAAGAGAATACACCGGCTCGGCAAGTCATTCTTCAAAAAATATCCTATAAAAACGAACCGAAAGCCATTCCTAACGACTGGTTAGCCAAACAAAAACTCTTTCCTCATGGAAAATTCAACCATGATCATTATTTAAATTCCCTGAAGCAAGCTGAAATATTGCATCGAAGCTCCCCGCCCTACAGGGCGACATGGGAGTTAGCTGGTCCCATTAATATCGGAGGGAGGATCACCGATATTGCCATTCATCCGTCATTTCCCAACACATGGTATATTGGTGCTGCTTCAGGAGGCATCTACAAGACCACAAATGCAGGCAGCAGCTGGCAAAATGTATTTACACAGGCCCCTGTTATCTCAATCGGAGCATTGGCCATTGATCCAAGCAACCCGAACATCTTGTATGCCGGTACCGGTGAAGCCAACGCATCGAGTTATAGTTTTATCGGCAACGGCATGTATAAATCTGTGGATGCCGGCAATACATGGCTGCATATCGGGTTGGAGCATTCGGCTTACTTTGGCAGGATAATCGTTGATTATAGCAACAGTCAACGGGTGTTTTCCGCTGCTTGCGGCACCCTGTTTTCTCCCAACTCACATCGTGGAATTTATCGAAGCAACGATGGCGGTACATCCTGGACAAGGGTGCTCTATGTTACTGACTCCACTGCCGGTGTTGACCTTATCCAGCACCCCACTAATCCTAATATCTTATATGCCACCATGTGGGAACGCATGAGGGGTCTTACCTACCGCCGTTCGCATGGTGTTTCTTCTGGAATATACAAAACAATGGATGGCGGAAATACCTGGACTTTGCTTACAAACGGATTGCCACCAGTTTCACAAATAGGACGTATGGGGATTGCCCTTGCACAGTCAAATCCAAATGTGTTGTATGTATTCATTGACCGTCTGGTTGGAGGAAGCAATGTAGCAAGCGTATTTCGAAGTAATAACGCGGGAAACTCCTGGGTGCAAACCAATGATGGTGTTCTTGTAAACATGAACCGAAATTTTGGATGGTACTTTGGCCAAATCAGGGTTGATCCACAAAACGAAAACCGTATATGGGCGTTAGGAGTGGAGCTTTTTCGATCCGATAATGGGGGCAATTCCTATGTTGAATTAGCAGGATATGGCAATATCAACAACATCTATGTTGACCAACATGCCATGTATATTGATCCGAATACAGGGTTTCTTGTGCACGGAAACGACGGGGGCTTATACACAAGCAATAATTACGGTACTACGTGGTCGAAAATTAATAATATACCGTTGACACAGTTTTACGCCATAGAAGTTGACTATCTGAACCCCTTGCGAATTTACGGGGGTACTCAAGATAATAATACCATCCGTACACCCACAGGCACCATGAACGATTGGCAGCGGATTCTTGGAGGCGACGGATTTCATTGTGTAGTTGATTACACCAACTCAAACATTATTTATGCTGAATACCAATGGGGTGGGCTTTCCCGTTCGATGAACGGCGGCACTTCTTTTCAATACATAGGTGGTTCATTCGATGCACGCACAAATTGGTCATCACCGTTTGTGATTCATCCCACCGATCCCAATACACTCTATTTTGGCACCTATCGAATCTGGAAAACCACCAACCGTGGCGACACCTGGATACCCATCAGCGGAGATCTGACCCGAAACCTTGTTACTTTAGGATTTAGCACCATCACCACCATTGATATTTCAAAACTAAATCCTCAGCGCCTAATTGTTGGAAGCGACGATGGCAGAGTTCACGTCACCACCAACGGGGGCACTACATGGACAGATATTTCTTCTGGTCTGCCTCTGCGATGGATTACGCGCGTGGCTTTCGATCCTTTCAATGCAGATATTGTATATGTAACCCTGTCGGGCTTTCGGTGGGACGAACCACATGCCTACATTTTTCGAGCGAATATACAGGAACCTGCCTGGCAACAAATCAGTGGAAATCTGCCTGAACTGCCTGTGAATGTGGTTGCTGCAGATCCTGGGAAGCAAAACCGGCTTTTTGTTGGAACCGATGCGGGCGTTTTTTACACCGAAAATGGGGGGCTGAGCTGGAGTAGTTTAGCCATCGGACTACCTAACGCACCAGTTACCTCTATGAAAATTCATCATCCAACCCGTAAACTTGTAATCGGAACCTATGGCTGCTCAGCCTATACGCTTAACCTTGATTTGCTCACGGGTATTGATAAGCCGGCAGATCTGATGGGTAAGATCGGCGTAATATTGCGGCCGGTTTATCCCAATCCCTTTAAATTGAGCAGCAATGCTTTGCAAATGGAGATGGAGTGCTATCTTGCCTACAATGCAGATGCAACGCTTGCAGTGATAGATTTATCGGGTAAAACTGTAATTTCTTTATTTTCAGGACAGCTCGCTGGGGGGGCGCACCGTTTTAGCTGGAGCGGATTGGACGAAGGCGGAAACAGGCTTACACCTGGAATACATATCTTGAATCTTAATACTTCGATTGGTTCGGCGCAGCAAAAGATATTGTTGGTGCCTTAGGTAGGCTATGGTAACTAAAAGGAATTGAAGCCAGATCATCATAAGAAAATGGGATCTCACCCGTTCCGGTTGAACGCCCCGTTTCGTGTTTCAGCAGCCAGTGTTTTCGCCAAAGTCCCCCGCTATAACCTACTAGTTTATTGTCAGACCCCACCACGCGGTGGCATGGCACCAGAATTGACAAGTGATTTTGCCCGATGGCCGCAGCTATTGCCCGAATAGCCCTAGGCCTGTCAAGGATGTCAGAAAAATTTGCATAAGTATAAGTGCGTCCACAGGGAATAAAAAGCAAAGCTTTCCATATTGCCACCTGAAAATCGGTTCCGATAAATTTCAGAGGAATATCAAACTCTGTGAGTTGGTGATTAAAATATTGATTCAATGACTCATTCAGTCGCAGCAAATGAATGTTTTTCCCCTTTACGGCTTTCATGGTAAGATATTGTTCAACTTTGGCAATCCTATGCTTAAAGTCCTGCGTGTCAGTGAATTCCAATATGCAAATTCCTTCGGAGGTAGCGCCAGCCAACACCGTTCCGATAGGGGTAGAAATGTGATCGTATAACAACATAGAAAAAGAACCAGTGCATAAAAGTATAAAAGGTTCGGATAGGAAAGCCGTTTGGACTACCGATACTTTTTAATTGTTTTCAACATTTTGCCATTAGCTTTGCTAAGGCTGATGGCACAGCCGCCACTTTCGGCCAGAAAAATCTTCAGCACGGTCATGTTGTTAACTATATACTGGTTGATGATGTAACCCATAGGGTTCTTTAGATAATGGGCTGTGGGGGAGTCGGCATAAACTGTGGCAACGTATGCTTGCCCTTTATCAAGAAAATCGAGAGGAATGTTAGCTACACGTGATTTTTCCGAAGTAATTGCACCAATAAACCAATGATCCTTGTTTTTGGCCTTACGGGCGATGGTGATATATTGCCCTGGTTCGGCTTCAATGTAGCGCGATTCATCCCAATCCACTGCTACCTCTTTGATGAATTGGAAAGCATCCATAAACCGTTCATAGTTTTCGGGCAGGTCGGCGGCCATCTGCAATGGGCTATACATGGTAACATACAATGCAAGCTGCTTTGCCAGGGTAGTGTGTACTTGTTCCTTCTTATCCGGCTGATAATAATCGAGTTTTACCTGGAAAATACCTGGTGTATAATCCATTGGGCCACCCATCAGGCGTGTGAAGGGTAGGATGGTTTCATGATCGGGCGGATTGCCCTTGCTCCAGCCGTTAAACTCATTGCCCCTGGCTGCTTCGTTGGCCAACCAGTTGGGCCATGTGCGATGCTGTCCGGTGGGGCGGTGCGATTCATGCATGTTTACCATGATTTGATAGTCCGCAGCTTTTTCAGCAACCCGGTGAAAATGCCTGACCATCCACTGTCCGTCGTGGTGTTCTCCACGAGGGATAATCCATCCCACATAACCGGTTTTAACGGCATCATACCCATAATGTTTCATGAACCTGAAAGCTGTATCAAGGCGCCGTTCATAGTTGGTAACCGAGGAAGATGTTTCGTGGTGCATGATCAGTTTCACTCCTTTCCTGGCTGCATAACTGCTAAGATAATTTACGTCAAAATCCGGATAAGGTGTCACAAAATCAAAAACCTCTTCTTTCCAGGCACCAAACCAGTCTTCCCATCCAATGTTCCAGCCTTCAACCAAAACCCCATCGAAACCATGCTCGGCAGCAAAATCAATATAATGCATGGTTCGCTCTGTGGTGGCACCGTGCTTACCGTTGGGTTTCAGGTTGTTCCAGTTGGTTCCAACCAGCCTGAGGTTGAAGGAGTCGGCGTAGTTCCACGACGACATACCCACGTGCATCTCCCACCAAATACCAACATATTTCTGAGGCTTTATCCAACTGGCATCCGTGATAGGGGTGGGGTCGTTAAGGTTCAGGATAAGCCTCGAAGCCAGCATATCGGTAGCCTTATCGCTTACAATGATAGTACGCCAGGGAGTGGTGGCAGGAGTTTGCAAATAGGCTTTATTTCCAACAGCATCAGGAACAAGATGAGCCGAAAGCCTCAGATTTGGTTTATCAACAATAAGTTGCATCGCGGGGAAGTCATACAGGTTGGCCTCATGGATGTTAATATACAGCCCATTATCCGCCTTCATCATCAGGGGTGTTTGCACTGCATCGGGCGAATAAAGCGAACGGACAAAAATCTCGGTAATCTCATGACCGATTTTTGCATCAATCTTACTAAGAGGAGTGGTGAAGTAATAGTACTCATTGCTTTCATAGTCGCCTGGTATCCAGAATGTTTTATGATCACCTGCAAGCCTGAACTCTGTATTTTCATCTGCAACGATGAAATGCAAAAGCTGTGGTTGGTGTGGAAACTCATAGCGGAATCCCAACCCATCATTAAAAAGCCTGAAACGGATAATCATTTGGCGTTTTGGCAAAGCAACCTGTTGCAATGTAACCGCTAACTCTCGGTAGTGGTTGCGAATCACCTTTTCTTCACCCCAAACTGGCTGCCACGATTCATCATTTTCAAAATTGCCGAGACCAATTATTGTCAGGTCTCTATCGAAAGTGGGTTGGTCATTGAGTATGATTCCCAGATGGCTGTTTAGAATCACAACTTTATTGTCGAATTTGAGTTGATAGGTCGGGATGCCTTCGGGCGATAGCTGAAATTGCATTGTAAGACGTCCATTGGGAGATTGGAGGGTTTGGGCAGAGATTTGCAATGCCACTAATAAAAACCCCGATAGTATTAAAAACCGCTTCATTTTTTCTCGTTCTATTGTTTATGAATTGCTCATAATTCCAACAAAGGTGCGAAATTTCATAATTCCTGCCATGAGTGGATTCTGAAAATTCACACCAATTATTAATACACCCTTAATTCAAAGCAAAATTAGCAAAGAAAAAGGAAAAAATTTTGTGAGTCAGAGTCACCCACATGGTATACCCAGAAAAGGAATGCAAATATTTCACCCAAATATATCAATAAGGGTTGATTGGTTTTCATTTCGGACGTATATTTGGAGATTAAACATGGAAAAAATTTCTTCAAAAGCAAACACTCATGAAAAGATCATTCATTTTGTATGCCCTTGTGGCTATCCTTGTTATTATTTCAGGTATTAAAATACTCAATAATAGGCATAGAAGTCAAGCCTTGCAAACTGCCCCTGTCGCTCAAATACTCGATGCGGAAGTATATATTGCAAGAGATACTGTTATTCATTTTCAGTTAAAGGCAATTGGTTCGCTTAGGCCAAACGAACGTGTCGAAATTCGCAGTGAAGTTAGCCAACGCATAGTCTCCATTCACTTTCGGGAAGGTTCGTTGGTGGAAAAGAACGCTTTGCTCTTTAAACTCGACGATGCCATCCTTCAGGCTGAGCTAAAGCGTATTTCAATCCAAGAGGAACTGGCAGCGCAAAACGAGTTTCGTAGCAGGGTAATGCTTGAAAGAGGCGGGCTGAGTGAGCAGGTTTACGATGAAACCTTGTATGCGTTAAGGTTACTAAGGGCAGAAAAAGGAAAATTAGAAGCGGAAATCACAAAGACTGAGATCCGAGCTCCCTTCAGAGGCTATTTGGGACTTAGAAATTTCAGTGTAGGTGCATATACCAGTCCGGCCGACGTATTCACTGTGCTTGAAGACATAAGCACACTCAAACTCGATTTTACTATACCCGAGCGTCATGCGTCGAATGTAAAAAAAGGACAAGCTGTAGCTTTCAAAGTGGTAGGCATCGCAGATGATTTTAACGCTACGGTAACCGCCATGCAACCTGCTGTGAATGATGAAACCCGTGCCCTACTGGTGAGGGCCGTATGCGATAATACTGGCAGGCAACTCATCCCAGGAACCTCTGTGAAGGCAACCCTTGATTTACAGCAAACCACCAAGTCTATATTCATTCCTACTCAATGTTTGGTTCCATCTACGAAAGGATACAGTGTGTTCATTCTTCGGCATGGAACGGTTGCTTCAAACCCTGTAAAAACAGATTTACGAACAAACCAACAGGTTCAAATACTGGAAGGGATTTCGCCTGGCGATACTGTGATCATGACCAACCTACTCCGGATTAAGCCGGGTAGCAAACTTAACATCACTAAAATATTCTGATATGAGACTTTCTTCAGTAAGTATCAACCGGCCTATACTGCCCATCGTTTTCTCCATCATACTCGTAATTTTTGGGTTGGTGAGTTTCTTCCTCCTCAGCGATCGCGAATATCCCGATGTTGAACCACCGATTGTCA
>JAUXXY010000105.1 GCA_030684735.1 Bacteroidales bacterium
GCGCAGGGAATCAAACCAGCAATGATCACATTACACTACTCCTACCCAACGAAAAGCAAAACATAAGGCTACATTTCCAATACCAGGCTTTTCGAACAATTACGTTGCGCAACCGTGCTGAGTGGGCATGGAACACAATCATCGGAAATAGTAAGAGACAAGGTTATATGATGTATCAGGATGTGATCTGGAAGCCATCACAACAGTGGTCAATTTCGGCACGCTACGCTTTGTTCGACACCGATACTTACGATGAGCGGATTTATGCTTACGAAAATGACGTGCTTTATGCTTACAGTGTACCTGCTTATTACTACAAAGGCAGCCGGACATACCTGCTCCTACGTTGGCAGGCCTCGCGAAACCTCGATTTCTGGTTCAAGGCCAGCCAATCTTGGTTTGCCAACACAACTATCATCGGCAGCGGTTTGGATGAAATTACGGGGAACACAAAGAGTGAGGTGAAGCTGCAACTACGCTATAAATTTTAATTTCAATAATTTGTTTATCCGTCAGATCCAGCAATTCTGTAGTCAGAAGAAGGTAGCAGGTAGGGTGAATCATTTTGTTTAGAGGTTATCAATCGTGAGGTGAACTATTTATTTATGAGCAGTTATGCTCTAGGTCGGAAAAAATCAGTATTTCAATCACATGACAATGCGTTGCATTTGATTTTTTTAATTAGGTTTGCCACTTGCTTTAAAAAAGGAGAATAAAAATCAGGTTTAACTAAAAAAATTAAAATTATGTTGAAAGGACATCCGAAAGGATTATTGGTAGCGTTTTTCTCGAACATGGGAGAGCGCTTTGGTTTTTACACCATGATGGCAATCCTGGTGTTGTTTCTGCAGGCCAGGTACGGGCTTGACGAAAAAATAGCCGGTGGTTATTATAGCTGGTTTTATTTCGGCATTTATGCACTTGCTTTACTGGGCGGTATCCTGGCTGACGCAACACGTAAATACAAGTTTGTTATCCTGATGGGAATCATTATCATGTTTGCCGGCTATGTTGTAATGGCGATACCGGGCAAAGCACTGGCGGTTACCCTGATTGGCCTTTTCACAATTGCGCTTGGCAACGGTCTCTTCAAAGGTAACTTGCAGGCTGTTGTTGGTCAGATGTATGATAACCCCATTTACTCAAAAGTTCGCGACTCTGCTTTTATGATTTTCTACATGGGTATCAATATTGGTGCTTTTTTTGCACCATATGCAGCGAATGGTGTCCGTAACTGGTTTCTCCGGACCCAGGGGTTTGAACACGATGGAAGCTTGCCAGCTATGTGCCATGCCTACACTAACGGCACACTCGAAGATGTAAGTAAGTTCCAGGAACTTGCCGATAAGGTTTCCGGCAAAATTATTCCGGATCTTGGCGCTTTTGCTCACGAATATGTCGAAGCGTTCTCTAAAGGATACAACTATGCTTTTGGTATTGCTGCCGCAGCCATGGTTATTTCTTTAGTGGTTTACCTTTCGTTTAACCGGCTACTTCCCTCCGTTGCCAAAATTGTACCCAAAACCAATGGCAACAAACCCAAAGCCCAAGCGAATGTTATAAGCTTCCTTCTGGCCGCCGGCCTTATGGCTGTTACCTCATTCATCTTTTACTTCCTTATGGACGACGTTGCCCTTGGTATGGCTGTGGGTTTGTTTGTAGGGTTTGTTGCAATCATGATCCAGATATCCACCAAGGCAGAACGTCCCAGTGTTATCGCACTTATTCTCGTATTTATCGTAGTTGTATTCTTCTGGATGTCTTTCCACCAGAACGGCCTAACACTTACCTTCTTTGCCCGCGACTATACGGTGAAAGAAGTTGCTCCATTCACTAATATCTTTTTCAACCTTGAGTCTATATTGGCCTTTATTGGTTCCGTTGCGGGGCTCGTGATGATTTTCCGTAAGAAAACAGCCGACCGCCTGATTGGAGGCTCCATGTTTATTGTGTTTGGTGCGTTAACTTATTATTTCGTCTCAAATTACCCTGCAAGCAATCCTATTGCTCCGGAGATTTTTCAGTCGTTTAACCCTCTGTTTATCGTATCTCTGACCTTTCCTGTAATGGCGGTTTTCACATTTCTGCGTAAGCGAAATATGGAACCCTCAACACCCAAGAAAATCGGAATCGGGATGGTCATTGCAGCTGTAGGGTTTGTGATTGTGCTCGTTGCCTCACTCAATCTTGTGTCGCCTCATGAACTTCAGTTCATTGATGCATCCGGTGCTACCAAATTCAACCCTGTACCTGACACATCCAGGGTAGTACCTTACTGGCTCATCAGCAGTTACCTTATTCTCACCATTGCAGAACTTTTCCTCAGCCCCATCGGGTTGTCATTTGTTTCAAAAGTAGCCCCTGTACGTTTCCAAGGTCTGATGCAAGGTGGATGGCTGCTGGCAACTGCCGTTGGAAACAAGTTGTTGTTTGTAGGAAGTTTCTTCTGGGGCAAACTCGACCTGTGGCAATTGTGGACTATCTTTATCATTTGCTGTATTTTGTCGGCAGTGTTTATCTTTGCTATCCTCAAACGCCTTGAAATTGCCACAGGATTCAGAAAATAAACAAAATCCTTAGAAATATTTTAGAGGCTGTTACTGTAAAAAAGTGACAGCCTCTTTTGTTACTTTTACAGCATCTTTACAATCCCTTGCGATGAAAACAGCCGTATTTTCTATTTCATATTTCAATCCGGCGCACCTAACGAAAAAATAAATCATACTGAAATAAACCATCTTTTCATGTCCCAGGGCACTTACATCATAATAGCTCAAACTTCAGAAGACGATACATGGCAAATAATATTCAAACGAAGATGGACGCCAACAAGATGCTATACCCATGGGGTCACACCCGCCGATTTAATGCCTACACAGATTACATCCGGAAAGTGTTTGGCGGCCGTGTCCAAAAACTTTCAATTGATGCTGGTTTTAGCTGCCCTAACCGTGATGGAACATTAAGCACAAGCGGATGCATATTTTGTAACAGCGAAGCATTTAGCCCTTCGTATTGCTTACCCGAAAAATCTGTAAGCCAACAACTTGAGGAGGGGATAATTTTTCATAAGACCCGCTATCGCCGTAACCAAGGTTATTTGGCCTATTTTCAGGCTTACTCCAATACCCATGGCAACCTGCATCGGCTTCAGCAACTTTACGAGGAAGCTTTGCACTATCCGGGTGTGCTTGGATTGGTAATCGGTACCAGGCCCGATTGCGTTGATGAAGCGAAACTTGATTACTTAGCTCATTTATCCGAGAATAGGTATGTTTCCATCGAATATGGTATTGAGTCGTGCTATAATAAAACCCTCAACCTTATCGCGAGGGGCCATACTTTTGATCAGGCCGTTTGGGCGTTGGAGGAAAGCAGGAAAAGGAACCTGAATACATGTGCCCATTTTATTCTTGGCTTGCCCGGCGAAAGTCGCGAAATGATACTTGAACAAAGCCATATTATCTCACAACTGCCGATCACAACCGTAAAGCTGCACCAATTGCAGGTTCTGAAAAACACAGTTCTTGAAAAAATGTATCTCATGGAATCATCAAAATTCAAGCTGTACGAATTGGAAGAATACATTGATTTAGTGACGGATTTCGTTGAGAAGCTTAACCCCGGTATCGTCGTCGAACGTTTTACGGCTGAAGTGCCCCAACGCTTCCTGGTAGCACCAGATTGGGGTTTGTTGCGCACCGACCAGATACTTGAACGCATAGAAAAACGTTTGGAAGAAAAAGACACCTGGCAGGGGAAAAAACAAAGAATCTTATAGCCTTTTATTCAGAACACCAATATGCTCAAAAACAACTACACCCATATTTTTTTCGACCTCGATCACACCTTGTGGGATTTTGATACAAACACGAGGCTAACTTTCGATGAGATACTTGCCAACCTGGGGCTCTATGAAAGTGGTATTCCCAATATTGATGCATTCATTCTGGTGTACTCAAAACACAACAAAGCACTTTGGGATCAATATAAAAAGGGGGAAATTGAGAAGGCGCTTCTTAGCTACCTGCGTTTCGAATTGACTTTGAAGGAATTTAGCGTTCAAAATATTGGGATGGCAAAACAAATAGCAGAAGATTATAACCGAATTAGCCCGACAAAAACCGTGCTCATCCCGGGCTCGCTGGAAGTGCTTGAATATCTGCGGCCTAAGTATGAACTTGGATTAATCACCAATGGGTTTGACGAAATTCAATTCGTAAAAATCGAGAAAGCCGGCCTGAACCGATTTTTTAAGTGGGTAGTGACTTCCGAAGAAGCCGGAGCTAAAAAGCCCGATCCGGCAATTTTTTACTATACGCTTCAAAAAACCGGAGCCAACGCCGAGACCAGTCTTTATATTGGTGATGAACCCGATACTGATATTCCTGGTGCCCTGTTGGCTGGCATTGACCAGATTCTATTGTGCGATCATTGTCCTGAGCACACATTAAAGGCCACACACACAATTGCATGCCTGCGGGACTTGTTAACTTTGTTGTAAATAAAAAACCCGGAAACATTGCTGAATCCGGGCCTAAAAAGCTAAATTATTCTCTATTTCCTTATTTCTTTGGTACTGGAACCTCTTCTGCTGGTTTAGCTGCAGCTTTCGAAGGGCATCCGCCACACTTTTTCTGTGCTGCAGGGGAGCATTCCTTCTTTGCAGCTTCAGCTTTCGAAGGGCAATCGGCATGGCTTTTGACATCAGCTTTACCATGTGTGCAGGGAACATCAGCCTTGGTTTCGGTGGCAGTTTCAACTTTCACACTCTTGGCATCAGTTTTAGGCGACTGAGCGTAGCTCACATTAACCAGCACAAAGGCAGCAAGTGCAAGCATCGAGAAAAATAATGCAATTTGTTTTTTCATTTTTATTAGTTTTAGAATTAATAGTTCATTTTTCAAATGCAAATTTACAAAAAACGTTTACGTGCATGCAAATCGAATTGTTAATGATATGTTAAAAAACAGCCAACACCGTCTGCCCGCCTCTAACACGTTGATGAAGTGTTGCATACACCTTAGCGCTTAATGGCAAGTAAATATCAACACGTGAGCCAAATTTAATAATCCCCAGTTCTTCGCCTTGTTTAAGGACGGAACCTTGTGTGTGGTTACAAACAATGCGCCGGGCAAAGGCTCCTGCAACCTGACGTACTAAAATTGGTCCGTGATTTTCGGTTTCGATGACAAGCGTGGTATGTTCATTTTGAGTAGATGCCTTCGGCTCCCAAGCAAAAAAATGTTTGCCGTGGTGATGCCGGAAGTAGATGAGCTTACCTGAAACCGGGATGAAATTGGTATGGATATTGAAAACCGACATAAACACGGATACCATCACCCGTTTATCCCTAAAATATTCTTTTTCAACAACTTCTTCTATAGTTACAACAACTCCATCAGCTCCACTGATGACTTTCGAATCATCAACAGCCACTTTTCTGGCCGGTACCCGGAAGAAAAATGTCGTAAAAACGGCAATCAGCAGGAGCGCCGAGTAAAGAATATATAGAAGAGCAACCGGTGGTTTAATGAGAAAATGAATGAGTAGCAACACTCCCACCAGGGTCAGTACAACAATCAGGATTATTCTTCTGCCTTCTTTGTGTATTTTCATATATTTCAGCTATCAGGTAGTTTGTTTAATAAAAGGATAGGATTATCTCTCCGGGCTTGCAATTCGTGCCGGTTTCAAATTGCTGTCCCGAAGTGACGATGTTTTAAATTCAACTTTCTTGTCCACGAAGCACGACCGGCATGATTGCAATCCTCGTGTTATAGCCATGTGCTACTTTCAGAATGTTAGTTTCATTTGCGTTTCAACTATTTTTATTCGTTCTCTTGCAAGTTCACAATACTCATGGCTAATGTCTATGCCGATGTAGTTTCTGTCTTGCTTACAAGCTACTTTGCAAGTTGTCCCACTACCACTCATCGGGTCAAAAACAGTGTCACCAGGATTTGTCCACGAGAAAATGTGGTCTCTTACAAGTTCACAGGGGAAAGGTGCTGAATGTCCTTTTGCTTCTTGGTCTTCTTGTTTTTTGCCAACTACATATTCCCAAATGTTTCCTTTTATTTTCTTGTCTTTAACAGGCTTTGCCAACTTTTCTCGTGTCTGGTCGTTTTTTGAATAGTTTTTGTAAGTCGTTCCGTTTAATTCTAAGCCTGCGTGCATACAGTCAACTAAAATAGAATTATGAGTTTTTACAACTCCTTTGCTAAACACAAACATAAACTCAAACTCGTTGTTGTATCTCTTGCGATAAATTTGAGGAATAGGATTTTTCTTTTTGAAAATCATAGTGTCGTGTAGGTTAAATCCAATTTCTTTGAAATAAAGAGCTTGTTTAAAACTTGTTCCGGTTTCACTACCTTCTATTGTTGCGTCTGCAACAATCCAAACAACCACCCCGCCGGGTTTAGTAATACGATATAGTTCTTTGGCAATTTCTTCAAATGGGAAAACAAAACCTTTATAATTTCTTAAATCATCATAAGGGGGTGAAGTAACAGTCAAATCAATTATATCATCATCAAAGTTTTTCATAACCTCAACACAATTGCCTTCAATGATTTGGTTCATATAATTATTAATGCTCATTTATAAATTATTTTACTGTGAATAATCCGTTGTCTGAAATAGCGTTGATAATCCTAATCTTATTATCAATTTTATGAACCTTGATAAGTTCTTTAAGTGCTTCTTGATGGCTCATCCGCATAATTTTTTCTCGTTCCTGTGCTAAGAAAGTTAATGCTTCTTCTTTTGCAATGTTGATTGAATATATTGACGCTTCTTTTTCAATATTCCATAAATTTTCGATTTTCCTTGAAAATTCAAACATAGTCCTGTTAATGGCTAACCAATAGTCATTAGAATTTTTAGAAGGATTAAGTGCAGGCACAGTTTGAAATATTTTTTGCAAAAGTTGCTTTGCTTTCGACCTGCTTTCTGTTTCGGAATAAGTCAATAGCAATGAAAGGTGGGAGTATGTGAAAATACAAACGTTGCGGGAAGTTGCTTGATGATATATTTGGC
>JAUXXY010000134.1 GCA_030684735.1 Bacteroidales bacterium
AGGCTTTTAGACTGCGAACCATTGAACATTACCGCAATGCTCGAATCAATGCGCCTAACACTTTTTCTGTTTCTACAATTTTCAGTTCATATTTGCTAATTTCTGATTTCTCTACATAACCCAAGCGACAAGCTAATGTATGTCCTACTGTCTAATAGCCTAATTCTCTATGTACCTAAATAGTTACAATAAAATAATTATTACTTGGCTGCGGCGGGCAGCTGCGACGAGCCATCCATAGCAACAGCCGTTTTTTCAATCCTCAGGCGCATCCCACCTTCCACTTCAATGGTGAAGGTTGTCTCTTGCATTTCAATGATTTTGCCATGAATACCACCTATTGTAATAATCTTGTCGCCCTTTTTCAGGTTCTCACGAAATTTCTTTTGATCTTTCGATTTTTTCATTTGCGGGCGGATGAAAAACAGATAAAAGATTACGATGATCAACAGCAGGAAAATCATTGATCCGAAGCCACCGCTACCGCCTTCCTTATTGGCAGTGGCCATCAGTAGAATTGAGTTTAAAATGTTCATATTCATAATTTTGGTGTGTAAATAATTTAATAATTAATCAATTGTTTCAGGCGAAACAATGTTAGCGTTTATAGTCAGGTGCTTTGTGTTGGGCTGCGTGTTTGAAATGATGGTTACTGTCTTGGTTTGCTGGCCCCTTCGTCCTTTACTGTCGAATGTCACGGTGATGACTTCCTGTTCGCCCGGTTGGATAGGTGCTGAAGGAAATTTGGGAACCGTGCAACCACACGAGGAGCTGACGTTGGAAATAAGCAATATGCCTTTTCCAGTATTGGTAAATCTGAATGAAAAAGCTACTTTCTCACCCTCGATAAGCCTGCCAAAATCGTGTACTTCTTTGACGAACGAAAGTTCGGGAAGATTGGTGTTTTCATTCATCCCGGAGGCAGTGTGTGGATTGGCAATGATGTCGGCCGGGAGGCGGTCAGCAGAATCTGTTGGCCCACCGCATGCAAGGATGAACATTGAACCAGTCAAGGTCAGGAAAAAGAAAAAGTCCCTAATGTCAGACATCTATAAAACCCTAATTGTTTGATGCAAAATTAAAAATTTAAATATATCCGCCAACCTGCCACTGGCCTGGTAACGAATATAGGAACTCAGTTGTCAATGAGTCCACGGCCGGTTTTTTGTAACTCATTGTTTTCTCTGAACTGCACAATGAGCTTGTCGAGTATGCCATTAACAAAGATTTTGCTCTTGGGAGTGCTGTATTGTTTGGCTATTTCGATATATTCATTCAGTGTCACCTTTATAGGGATGGAGGACATGTGCAGAAGCTCAGTGATCGCCATTTTCAGAAGGATGACATCCATGAGAGCAATACGCTCGATTTCCCAATTTTCGGCTTTCGCAGAAATAAGTGCCGAAAATTCATTGCTATAGATTATGGTTTTACTGAAAAGATTGCGGGCAAAGGACAGGTCTTCGGATTCGTCGTCATCATCGTCGAAAAGGGTAGGTAAAGGAACAAATTCATCCTGCCCCGCTCCGAAGGCTTTCAAGGTAGTGAGAACCATCATTAATGAAGTGTCGAAATCATCGGCCCAGTGAATATTCCTTTCTTCAAAATAACTTTGCAGGGTGTGCGACGGATAAACAAAATTTCGTACGATGCGTATCAAAAAGTTACGATCGTCATCGTAGGTGCATGAGGGGGCATTCAAATAATCACTGTATTCCTTACTGGCTTTTAGGTCGTGATAAATGGTCCTGAACATTTCTGTTTCATCAGCCCAAATGACCTTGAACTGTTGGCATTTTTTCCGGAGGTCCTTGTTCTCAAACAATTGTTTTGCCACCCTGTTATCCACAAATCTTGCATTGGGGTTACGTTCCTCATCGGTGGGGAGAAATTTCTCCTTGGCCTCTTCGGTACGCTGTTGGTAAAATTCGTGTAGCTCAACCAGAAACGAAAGTATATGTATGTAAAGCTCGTAAACACGGTCAATGTTTCTGATCAATAGTTTTTCGGCAGCCGGCAAATCGTTGTCAGCACTGATAAAAAACGAATACAATGCCTGCAAAACTTTGATTCTGATCAATCTTCGGCTCAGCATAATGAATCACGTTTGGATGAGGCATCAGAGCTATTAGGTATGTCACAGGTCAATTTCTGCCAACTCTTCTTGCGGCTGCAAATGTAGAGAAATTCCTTATAACGCTCCCAATAGTCTCGCTAAGCAAATTTCGGTGCAGGCTATAGTCTTTAACATTAAATCCGCAAGAATAACGTCATTGCGAACGCAGTGAAGCAATCTTTTGTTCCGAACAGATTGCTTCTCCCGCCTAATGCAGGATCGCAATGACGGGTAATTTAGCTGTTTTGCACAAGTCTCGCGGATTTAAGGTTTTTCTTAAAAAAACAGGGAATGTGATGATAAGCGGAATATTTTTACTTTTGCAATTGTCTCAAGTGGTTATGTTATTAAATTGCAAAAAGATGGAAGAGTTGGAAAACGACAACACAAGAGAAGAAATTTACTCCAGGGCTGTGCGTGCAGGTAAGAGAACCTATTTTTTTGATGTTAAATCAACCAAATCCAACGAACAATACCTGACCATTACTGAAAGCAAGAGGCGTTTCAACAATGAGCTGGGTAAGTTCTTTTACGAAAAACATAAGTTGTTTTTGTATCAGGAAGATTTCAAAAAGTTCTATAATGGACTGGATGCTGTCATCCATTTTATTGAAATAGGCAGTGCACCACCCGAAGAAGAAGAAGATTTTGGCGGGATAGACCACAACAGCGATCTTGATTTCGATGCGCTTGCTGATAATAAGTGACGCTGCTGCTTTGTGTGATCAATCCGAAACAGGACTTATTAACCTTAGAAAAACCTGGTGAATTTCTGTAAACCCCTAGAGTCTCCTTCACTAAACTTATCAACAATCAGGCTGTTGAACCCCGGCAGCT
>JAUXXY010000135.1 GCA_030684735.1 Bacteroidales bacterium
AAAGTTTATTTCTTCAAACCAAGGTACACGCGACAGAGATTTCTTCTTCTATAGGCTTGCTTTGTATTACTCCTAGCACATCAAAATATTATTTAGCCCAGATCAGTCTCACCTAAATACAAAAAGGCTACCTTACGATTCGTGAAGCAGCTTTTTGCTATTACGCAGAAAATTGATTATTAACTCTTTACTTCTTCAAAGTCAACGTCTGTAACTTCGTCGGGTCCACTACCCTGTTGTGGGCCAGTAGATTCGTCCTGGTGTTGTGGTTCCTGACCCTGCTGTTGCTGTGATGCCTTGTAAAGTTCCTCGCTGGCAGCTTGCCAGGCGGTGTTCAATGCAGTCATGGCCAAATCCACCTCACTGATATTGCGGTTTTTGTGGGCTTCTTTTAGGTTGCCAAGGGCACTTTCGAGGTTTTGTTTCTTGTCAGCAGGAAGTTTTTCGCCGAACTCTCTTAACTGCTTCTCAGTCTGGAAGATCAGCGAGTCGGCGCTATTCAGTTTTTCAATTTCTTCTTTGGCTTTTCGGTCGGTTTCGGCATTGGCAATGGCTTCTTCTTTCATCCGCTTGATTTCAGCATCGGTCAGACCGGTGGATGCTTCAATGCGAATTTGTTGCGATTTTCCGGTTCCTTTGTCCTTGGCCGAAACATTCAGGATGCCATTGGCATCAATGTCGAAAGCCACTTCGATCTGTGGTATGCCACGCTGGGCAGGTGGAATGCCGTCGAGAAAGAACCTGCCAATGCTCTTGTTATCGCGTGCCATGGGTCTTTCGCCCTGCAGCACATGAATTTCTACCGAAGTCTGGTTGTCACCAGCAGTCGAAAACACTTCCGATTTCTTGGTCGGGATGGTGCTGTTTGCTTCAATCAAACGAGTCATAACCCCACCAAGGGTTTCGATACCAAGCGAAAGTGGGGTAATATCGAGCAAGAGCACATCCTTAACTTCTCCGGTGAGTACACCGCCCTGAATTGCAGCACCTATGGCCACAACCTCATCGGGGTTTACACCTTTCGAGGGTACTTTGCCGAAAAAATCTTCTACTATCTTCTGTATGGCAGGAATACGGGTTGAACCACCCACCAATATCACCTCATCAATTTCGGAAATTTTCAAGCCTGCATCGCTCATGGCTTTTTTGCATGGCTCGATGGTGGCTTTGATCAATAGGTCGGTGAGTTGTTCGAATTTCGCACGTGTAAGATTGCGCACAAGATGCGTTGGAATGCCATCCACCGGCATAATGTACGGCAGGTTGATTTCGGTTGATGTTGAGCTCGAGAGTTCGATCTTGGCTTTTTCTGCAGCTTCTTTGAGTCGTTGCAAAGCCATGGGGTCTTTACGCAAATCAAGGCCTTCGTCTTTCCTGAACTCTTCAGCCAGCCAATCAATGATCATTTGGTCGAAATCATCGCCACCCAGATGGGTATTACCATTGGTTGATTTAACTTCAAACACGCCTTCGCCAAGCTCGAGGATGGAGATATCGAAAGTGCCACCACCCAAATCGTAAACTGCCACCTTTAAATCTTTGTGTTTCTTGTCGAGGCCATAGGCTAGTGCAGCAGCTGTAGGTTCGTTGATGATGCGGCGCACCTTCAGGCCAGCTATTTCGCCAGCTTCTTTGGTTGCCTGGCGCTGCGAATCGCTGAAATAGGCCGGAACGGTGATAACAGCTTCTGTAACAGTTTGGCCCAGATAGTCTTCGGCAGTTTTTTTCATTTTCTGCAATACCATGGCCGAAATTTCCTGTGGAGTGAACAGCCTCTCATCAATGCGCACACGGGGAGTATTATTGTCACCACGTTCAACCTTGAACGAAGCACGTTCAATCTCCTTCTGCACCCTATCGTAGGTTTCGCCCATGTAGCGTTTGATTGACGAAACGGTTTTTTGCGGATTGGTAATAGCCTGGCGCTTTGCCGGGTCGCCAACTTTTCTCTCTCCGTTCTCAGTAAAGGCTACCATCGAAGGTGTCGTGCGACGTCCTTCGCTGTTGGGAATCACAACTGGTTCGCTCCCTTCCATCACAGCAACACATGAGTTGGTTGTGCCAAGGTCAATTCCTATAATTTTTGCCATTGTTAAGTTTTTTAATAGTTGGAAAATAAGTTTTCTCTTTGGCAGGAATTTGGTCAATCTTTATGCCAAATGCCAAAACCAGACAACCTTACAAAACCTGGAGCACCCGGACATCAAGGTAAATCAGGCATTCACAATTGAGCGTAAAACACAGATTACCAGATGTATGGAGTTCAAATACGGAGTGCAATAAATATTATCACTACGCACCACTGGAGGGGTCAGTCAATGACAAAAAGGCAGGAAAAATAATCTGATGGTCGCTACTGAAAGTTGTAGCCTTCCATGGCAAATATCTGCTGTCGGGTGGAAGGGTGAAGTTGGTGCATGCGGACTTTCTCATACCTGGCTGAGAAGATGCCAATCCCGTTGGTAATATTGGAGAATTCGGGTTTATCTTGAATGATGCTCGACGAAGGCTCATTCACATCAATAAAAGTATTCAGATCGTCGGCAGCTACCTGGAAAAGAAAACTGATGGGAGCCAATTTACGAGTTACTTCCATCTTCTTGGGGATATTGCCGATTATCATGTTTTCGAGTACTGACTTATTGATCTTTATTTCCATCAGCTCACCACCCTCCAGCGATTTGGACTTAGCAACCGCCGAATACCAGTCTATATGCTTATAAAGTGTGTCTGTAGTACCGGTGATCACCTCCGTATAATTAAATCTCATCACAACCTGGTAGCGTTTACCATAGTTTGCTGAGTACCACTTTACGATGATCGGCGTTTCGGGGGTAATGGAGAAATTCAGATTTGCACCAAAGCCAGGCCGGTCAATAGTGAAATCATTAACAAGCTCGGTTTGTGAAGAAATCTCTTTTTGTGTATTTATATTCAGAACCTTCAGTTTATACAGATATGCAGGACTCAGCGTTGCTATAGTAAAATAAACGGGTTGCTTTGGGTTAAAAAATGTTCCGGGTTCTTTATTTTCGATACTAACGGTATCCATGTTGAATGTCCGCTTGAGGTTAGGCCCTTCCCACTCCTGAAGTGTAACATGGATATTGTTGGGATATAAGTTCGAGTCGGGAATCAAGGCCATATGCAAAGCATTTCCTTCTCCCAGGAAGGCTTTCTGAATACGGACATAATGAGTGTTATCATTTTGGTTTAGAAGGCCATACACAACCGTTATGTCTTTCCAGGGAGCATTGATGTCGAAATCGGTTTCGCAAGATGATAGAATGAAGAGGATCAGCAGGTTGGATAGAAGCAACTTTTTAAGACTCATTGTCCAAGACACTTAAAGTGAAAGAAGTGCAAAATTAATACTTTTTATTGAGTCCACATCTTGGCGCTCTCATTAATCGTTTCCCTTGCTCACGGAGAATGCGCTCAGGAATGATCGAGAAGTTTCTTAATCTCATTGAGCTTCATCAGGGCTTCAACCGGAGTAAGTGTATTAATGTCGGTACACAAAATGTCCTCACGTATTTGTTCGAGCAGAGGATCGTTCAACTGGATGAAACTTAA
>JAUXXY010000142.1 GCA_030684735.1 Bacteroidales bacterium
CCGCTTATAAACTAGGGGGTGACGATCCGGTTCGGTTGGAACTGCAGCTAACAAGAACCGCTGTCAGCCCGCCGCTGTTTTACAAAGCCTACCGATCGAATCACTTCAACTGGGAGAATGATTTTGAAAAGCAACAAAGCACCCAACAAAAATTTAGTGCAAGTTGGCGCAATTCCCAAATTGGAATTAACCATCAGCGGGTAAATGGTTTCTTATACCTGGATACGTTGGCAGAACCTGCATCGCTAAGGGAGGCAGTATCGGTTTATTCAGCCTTTATTGATAGCAAACTACGATGGAAACAACTTCATTTTGATAATCTAATCCTGTTTCAACGGGCTAGTGATAAATCAGCCATTCATTTGCCTGCATTAGCATTGAACTCGTCTATAGCCATTGAGTTGGTCCTGTTTAAAGGCGCCCTCCATACCCTGAGTGGGGTTGAAGTTTATTACAACACTGCTTGGTTTGCACCAGCCTATATGCCTGCCTTGCGCAGCTATTACCAGCAAAGCGACACGCAAACAGGCGACTACATTTTTGCAGATGTGTTTATCAATATGCGGGTGAAACGGGCACGGCTTTTCTTGCTGTTACAGCATGCGAATGAAGGCCTGTTAGGATATTCGTATTACACCATTCCTGGATATCCAATGCCCGACAGGGCTTTTAAATTTGGAGTTAGCTGGATGTTTTACGATTGATCTATTAGTCCTATGGATTGTTATGAAAGGTTGTGTTTTATGATCATGCAGATTCTTTGATCCAATGAATCATACTGTAAAAAGATAAAAATAATAATCTTAGTTATATCATTGAATTTCATTGTGTTAAGAAATGTCATGCCACAATATTCTAAAACACAATCTTATGAAATAACTTCTGAAAGGGGCAGACCATATTCCTCAACCATTCGGATGTTCATGTCTTCGAGGCGATCTAGAATTGGATTGTAGATTCCGGGTAAAACGGGAATATGAACACCGGTTTCGGTGATTTCGCCTTTCAAAATCATTTCAACACCAATAGCAGCCGGTAATGCAACAGTGCGTGCAATGGCGGTGTCGGTAGCGATAGTTCCAAAATCGAGCATTGAGGATTTGATTACTTCGCTTTTTATGTCGGGGTAGGAAGCAACAAAAACATGCTGCATGGCCACCATGTCGCGTTCCTCGCGACCGAGTTCCATTTTTGCAATCATCAAGTCGCTGGTGATCTCAAAAGGAGTATCCAAGCCTCTGTTCATTGGCTCATTGCTGAATAACCCCAGCCACTCGATCGCATCTATGGCATGTGCATTTTCATCCAGTTTTAGATAAGCCGCTGATTTCCTGCGGATATCTCTGGAATTATCCGCTCCCATCATTATGGATACAAAGTCAGCGTAGGTCTTACCATTGAAATCGTGCTGATCGCTGGTGATAAGCCTGAGGGCTTTCATGGCATCAAGGCTCTCGCACCAGCCCGGATAGCGAAAGGTTCCGCGCATCATGGTACTGGTTTCAGGAATACCATATAAACCAATGTATGGCATGGAATCGCGGTTGGGATAGATATCGAGCACGCCCACACCCGGGAAATTCGCTTTGAGGGGATTCTTGAAAAGATCTTCGGTTGGAACATAAACCTTTTTGCCATGGCGCAAATAGTTGCCATCATTGTTTCCGGCCATCACCACGCCTTTTGGGCTCCACGAAAATTTGTATTTGAATGGATTGGTAGCGGCTTCAGGAGAGGGCAATGCTCCACATATGGAATAAAATTCCTCTATCTTACCACCCTTTTCGTGCACATTGTCAATGATACGCATGGCCGACATATGGTCAATACCGGGATCGAGGCCAAGCTCATTGAGGATGATGATGCCGGCCTCGCGTGCTGCGCTGTCGAGGGCTTGCATGGCTGGCTTCACGTATGAGGTGGTTATCATGTTCTTTTTATGCCTGATGCAATGTTCGGCCACCGTGATGTGATGAACCCAGGGCAGGAGGCTCACAGTGAGATCGTGAGCAGCGATCATTGCACCCAACGCTTGTTCATCATCAACGTTCCATGCCACCGCTGCGCCATTGGAATGTGTGCCAATCATGGCCTCAGCTTTTGATTTTGTGCGGGTTGCAACGGTAACATAATAACCTTTGTCCAACAAATAAGTAACGATGGGTTTCACCACCATTCCGGCTCCGAGAATCAGGATCTTTTTCATAGATTATGTAGCTAAGTATTTGAAGTTATTTGAATGTGATTCTTATTCCAAATAAGGTTATTATATGATTAGTGCAAGTATTTCTCGATGTATTTGTATGATGGAGTTAATTCGCCTTTATGCAGGATGAGGGCTTTTTTTATGGCATGCGGAAGGTCAATGTCGTCGAGCGAGGCATCATAATCGGCCTGGGAAATCGCTTTCACGAAAGGCATTAGTGCATCGGCAAAGCCGTAGGACGAATCACGGGGCAATTCGCTGGGCAAAATATCTACCGCCATCACCAGGATTCCCTTTCCCTCAAAACCAACAACAGGCTTACGGGCGAAGGGATCGTAAACAAACACCGGTTCTTCAATCTCGGTGCCTTTGTGCGTACATTCAATAGATCCGTCGGCATCGCATGTGATATCACCAATGGCTTTGAGTTTTGGTTCGCCCCATGTATAGAGCCGTTCAATGTAATCTTTGGTAACAATGCGGGGATAGCGATCGTCCCAATACATGCAGTTCATAAGCAATGTGAGGTGAGGAATGTATTTTTCAAATTGGTTCCGGTAGTTTTCAGGATGAGTGTAGTAATCGTGCAATGTAAAACTTGCCTGAGGATCAATTGGTTCAGAAAGATCTTTTTCTTTGAACACAATTTTGTAAATCAAGTTATTGGGTAGATGTGCCCGATCGCTGAGGCTGATCAGTTTTTCGGGAGAAATTTCTTTGATGGGTAACAATCCGGCAATTTCTTGGGCGCCTATCGAAACATTACCATATCCAGTGAATCCTATGGTAAGTGGTAGGAACTGCTCCGGAAGCCCTTTTTCGGCAATCTCCTGCCCCACTCCAGAGATCACTTCTTTGGCTTCAGCCAAGGAATGGTAGGTGTGTGCCTGGCCAATTTTTAAAAACGGAGTATCAATGCCCTGGCGATTAAGTCGCTGGCCCAGGCTCCACAGTGAATTAATCATCCCTGCAAGGCCGGCATATTTTCCAAAAAAAATAAGTCGTTTGCCTTGCTCATCTACAATGCGCTCATATTCAATGAGGTTGCATTTCAACTCCATCATTTTTTTCAACATAGGCATGTTGTAGGACTGGCCTTTGATGACGTGGGCGAAAAAGACATAGGTTTTCCCTGGTTCGAAAAATGAGAGCGGCATTTCTTTTACTCCTAGGATTACATTGCAATCGTTGAGATTATCAGCCACCCGCGCACCGGCATCGAGGTATTCCCGGTCGGTAAAAACACGCTTAGGTGAAGCCTGCACGATAAAATCAAGTTTTTTTTCCTTGATTAGCCGTGCCACATGACTGGGTGTGAGGGGTGCCCGGCGCTCCATTTTGTATTTGTCTTCATGCCGGATTCCAATAAAGATGCTCATTTCAGTAGGGAATTATTATGCCTTAGAAAATAAGAAGGGCGCGCAAATATAGAAAAATAAAGCATATA
>JAUXXY010000148.1 GCA_030684735.1 Bacteroidales bacterium
AAAGTGTATTGTTTTTGATTTAAGAACAAGGATTAACGATTTATGATTTAAGAAGTGGTTGAAAATCAGTAATCTAAAATCGTTAATCCTTGTTCTTAAATATTGTATTTCCAAAATCACCAACATTACGGACAGACACTAATTAACCTGATTAAATGATTCATCATGATTAAAGAACAATACAAGTACTCTGATATAACAGCGAAGATTATCGGCTGTGCAATGGAAGTTCACAAGATACTCGGCAACGGTTTTCAGGAAGTAATTTATCAAAGAGCATTGGCAAAAGAAATGGCTTTGCAAGGATTATCGTTTGCAAGAGAATTTGAAATGCCCATCTTCTACAAAGAAGAACTAATAGGCACACGAAGAGTTGATTTTTTAGTGGAAGAAGTTATTTCGGTTGAACTGAAAGCAATAATCAAAATTGAAGATGTTCACATGGCACAGGCAATAAATTATCTGGAAGCATATAATTTAGAGGTGGGCTTATTACTTAACTTTGGAGCGAAAAGTTTAGAGTATAAACGATTGATAAACTCAAAATTTAAAAATCAGATTAATCAAACAAATCAGCTATAATCAACGCTTCAGACAATGTATGGCGGATTTAGGAATGCCCACACCAAAAAAACAAAATAAACCTGCCCGTCCGGCAGGCGGGTTTGTGCTTCGTGGATAGGTTGGTGCGGATTGATAACGACTTAAAAAAGAAGAGCTAAATAAATGATAAACAGACAGATATGAACGAACACCAGCAGCCAACACGCGGTATAGTTAATTGACGGTGCAGTGCGTATTCGAGCGTTTTAGCCCGTATTAAAAGTAATTGTAACTTGATAGGAAAGTGCTTCGAAATCGGCAACTAACCATACCGCCAACCATACCAGTGTATTCTTGGTCACTGTCATGATTCAAACTTCGATATTAGAAAAAAATACAGCCAATTTGGTGTCTGCCTTTGATATTTTAAATACTTTTGCCCTGATATAGGATTTGCCTTCCAAATGACTGTTGATATATTTATTCCCTGCTTCATTGACCAATTCTATCCTGAGACTGGGCTTAACATGTTGCGTATCCTCGAAAAACTTGGAGTAGATGCCCATTACAACAAGAGGCAAACATGTTGCGGCCAGGTGGCGTTCAATGCCGGGTTTTGGGACGAGGCCAAAGCCATTGGCGAAAAATTTATTAAAAGCTTCAATAACAACCGCCTCGTGGTGACTCCATCGGCCTCGTGCGCAAGCATGGTAAGAAATAATTATAACGAACTTTTCTACAACACCGCCTTGCATATCGAATACAGGCAGTTGCAGAAAAACATTATAGAATTTACAGATTTTTTAGTGAATGTTCTCAAAGTTAATGATTTAAATGCAATATTTAATCATGTAGCTACTTATCACGACAGTTGCGCTGCCTTGCGTGAATATGGGATCAAAGCAGAACCGCGAGCGTTGCTGCAGCATGTACGTGGCTTAGAATTGCGGGAAATGAAACACACCCACGAATGCTGTGGGTTTGGTGGAACTTTTTCAGTGAAACACGAGGCCATTGCCGTGGCCATGGCAGAGCAAAAAGTCGGGGATGCCCTTGCCACCGGTGCCGAATATATCATCTCAACCGATGCATCGTGCCTGATGCACCTCGAAGGTTATATTAAAAAACACAAACTCCAATTAAAAACTGCCCATATCGTGGATGTGCTTGCTACGGGCTGCTGAAGATGTGCGTACTACCTGCAAATATTTTATCACTCATGAATAAGGCCTTGTTTCATTCAGCCTTTATCCTGATTATGATTTCTTTATCCCAGGCACTCAGCGCCCAAGGTGCAACCCACAACATGCATGAGCAAGAAATTGCTGCCCGCCCCGAAAAAGTTCCCTATGGTTTTATTGAGCAAACCTATGTATTCGAAAAACAAAATACTTTGTTTGAAAAAATCTATTTTATTGACCTGTTGTTTGTACTTGATTACTTACACACTGATTTTGATTTGGTTAACGAACGTGCTGTTACCTTTAATGCGCCGCACAATTTACTCACAACCAGATTACATGCTGATATTAAGAGGATTGAACAGCAGGTGGCGCAAGCTTCTGCTAACTGGAGTAAATTTGAACAGGGTTTATACATGGCTGGTTGCTTTGAGCAGCGCGGTGAAGATGTAATGAATTATGTGATGGGACGAGGGGCATCAAACGATTCATGTCGAAAATCTTTTCCTTTCTGCACCGGTACTACCTATAATTATCCTGCCGGGGTCAATTCCGGCACTGCTCAAACGGGTGCTTTCTACGGCTGCCTGACAACAATGCCAAACCCGGCGTGGTATCATTTGCGGATTGGCTCCAGTGGCAGCATCATCATAACCATGCAAAGTAACCCCTTAAAGGATATTGACTATATCTGTTGGGGCCCTTTCAGCTCGCCTCTTGATCCATGTGTCGCCCAGCTTATGAGCAATAAAGTTGTTTCGTGCAGCTACTCTTCTTCTGCTACCGAAGTTTGTACCATCCCCAATGCGGTCGCTGGCGAATACTTTATCTTATTGATTACCAACTACTCAGATCAACCCTGCAACATTAATTTCTCGCAAACCGGCGGAACTGGAAGCACCGATTGCACCATTGTACCACCCCCGATTTCGAACAATGGACCTTTATGTGTTGGAGCAACGCTGCAATTAAATGTGCAAAATCCTATTCCAGGATCAACATATAATTGGACAGGCCCAAATGGATGGACTTCCAGCCTGCAGAATCCGTTTATCGCAAACATTGATCTTTCTCACGCCGGTAGTTACACCCTGATCATCACACTGAACAATCAACAGAGCCTGCCTATCTCGACCCTGGTGCAAATAGGCCTGCCGCCTAGTCCTGTAATTTCGGGGCCGGTACAAGCCTGTCAGGAAAGCCAGCAAAACTATACAGTGCAAAATCCAACCCAAGGAAACATTTACCAATGGCAGATTGTAGGAGGCGAAATCTTGAATGGCCAGGGATTGGCAAATGTTTTGGTTCGATGGACCATTCCCAATATGGGTTCGTTGCGCGTTTCTGAAACATCGTACTATTGCCAGGATGTGCCGTCGCCGTTACTCAATGTGATAATCAACCCATTACCATCGAAACCCGCGACACCAGCCGGCCCAGCGGAATTGTGCAATGGCGGACAAGCGGTGATTTACTCGACTACATCCGCTGCGAATGCGTTAACTTATACATGGCAGCTTCTCCCTGCCAATGCAGGCAGCATCAGCGGTACAGGCACACAAGCGCTGGTAAACTGGAATCCTCAATTTACAGGCAATGCTGCAATAAGTGTAAGAGGTAATAATAATTGCGGCGAAGGCGTTTATTCGGAGCAGTTACAGGTGCTTATCAATCCCTTCCCATCACAGCCACAGCCGCCCACCGGCCCAACGGAATTGTGTAATGGACAGCAGGGCGTTATCTATTCAACCACTACCACTCTAAACGCATTGAGCTATCAATGGCAACTTCTTCCTGCCCATGCAGGCAGCATTAGTGGCACAGGCACACAAGCCCTGTTGGACCTGAACCCTCAATTCAACGGGATTATTGAATTGCGTGTACTGGGAATCAATAATTGTGGTGAAGGCATTTCTTCGGATCAGTTACAGGTGGTAATCAATCCCTTCCCTTCACAGCCACCCCAGCCTACCGGCCCAACGGAATTGTGTAAAGCTCAGCAGAGCTCAATTTATTCCACCACCGCCACATTGAACGCCCTGAGTTATAACTGGCAACTTCTCCCTGCCAATGCAGGCAGCATCAGCGGTACAGGCACACAAGCGCTGGTAAACTGGAATCCTCAATATACGGGGATTGTTGCAGTTCGTGTTATAGGTATTAATAATTGCGGTGAGGGCAGTTTTTCGAACCAACTACAGGTAATCAGAAGAGAAAATCCGATTGCCAATGCTGGTGATGACATGACCATACCACATGGAACCAACACCACCTTGCAAGGGAACGCAAGCGGTGGTTCATCGCCATATACTTTTAGCTGGCAACCTGCCTCTTTACTAATAGACCCTTCGAAACAATCGCCCCTGACAGTAAACCTTTTTCAGACAACAACTTTCACAC
>JAUXXY010000149.1 GCA_030684735.1 Bacteroidales bacterium
ATGTTTCAGATTTGACTCATCCCTCGACAGGTAGGATTAAATCGGTATTTAAATTCGTTTTTTCATTTTATGGATTGATAGATTTATTTGCTATAACACCCTTTTATTTGCCATTTCTGATAAAAATTGATTTGAGATTTCTAAGAGTACTTAGGTTAATGCGATTTTTCCGATTATTAAAAATTAATAGATATAACAATTCACTTAACCTAATATGGGCAGTTATAAAGGAGAAGAAGTCAGAATTGGCAATTACAGGATTTGTGTCCTTATTGATACTGATAATTGCTTCCTTTTTCATGTATGAAATTGAAGGTGATATTCAACCTGATAAGTTTCCAAATATATTTTCATGTTTTTGGTGGGGCATTGCAACTCTAACGACAGTTGGTTACGGTGATGTATATCCAATAACAGCAATGGGGCAGTTTATTAGTGGAATTATAGCAATACTAGGAATTGGATTAGTTGCCTTGCCAACAGGAATCGTAAGTGCTGGATTTATGGAAAAAATTGGGAAAAGAAATAGTACTGACAAATGTCCACATTGTGGGAAAGACATGAAATGAAAAGCCAGTTGCCAATAAATAGGACTCTGAGCGGTCGGCACGACCCAGTGAGGAGTCGGTGCTTCGACAGGGCTTGGCACACGTGTTGAACTTCATCTCGACTTCGCTCGATACAACGCATCCCACACCACAAGCTCTGTTTGATCGAAAAATGCAATACCGCTAAGCGAGGGACCACTGTACTTCATCTCCGCTCAGTAAACCAAGCGGAGCTTTCCGGTACACTTCGCTATCGGGGCAGGCTGTAAGGTGAACTAATCAAAGTTGATTTCGGTGTGGGATTTGGGACGGCTGTCTGGCTTGCTGGCGCTAAGATAGGTGCGGACGGTTACGGGGTTGATGGAGGAGCCGTCGGGTTCGCACAGGGTGCTGCAAATGTATTGGGTGGCTTCGGTGATGGTCCAGGGTAAAATGGCACGGCCATTCCGGGTGGGTTTGTGCATCAGCTTGAAGAATTTGTTGAAAAGGATTCATTTGTAAGGGTGTCCGATGCATTTGTGGACGCCATTGACCTGGAGAGTTTCGCTTTTATACTGGTGAGGTGTGCCTTGATTCTTCGTGTTCCGAAACTCATAAACGCCTTGAAAAGAGACATATACCTGTTTTTTTATGAAAAATGCGACTTATTTCGGGCTTTTAAGAGCAACTTTATTTTTTCGCGCAGAAAAATGCTGGTCAAAAAGAGGTGTGCTGAAATGGCTTTATATTGCGTTACAGGAAGGCATTATTCTTATCTTTATTGCCCGAAAGAAGGTTTTGAATATTCCGGACAAAGTCGGCCAGTGATTCCGGACTAAAGTCGGCCACTTTCAAAGGACGATTGGACCGGAATAGTCAACTAAAAAAATATTTATTAATTTTGTGTTTTAGGAAACGGCACGTGATATTAAAACGCCACTGCTTTTAGCTCCGGATCGTTGTAACCAATTGTAGAAAACCGCACTCTCTAATGTTTTACAACAATTGAAAACTTGGATAAAATTTTGATATGCAAAGGCTGCTTGCTGATAATATAGACAAGATAAAAGCATTATGTATTGCTCATAATGTAAAATCGTTATTTGCTTTTGGTTCTGTTTGCACTGATAGATTTAATGATAAAAGCGATATTGATTTTCTTATTTCATTCCATTCTATGGAATATGGCGATTATGCTGATACATATTTTGATTTAGCAGATAAATTAGAAAATTTATTTCACCGTCCTGTAGATTTAGTTACAGATAAATCCTTATCTAATCCATATTTTATCGCCTCGGTTAATCAAACAAAAACTTTGATTTATGGAGCTTGAGATTAAGAAATATCTTTTTGATATTCGTGAATCAATCAATTCTATTGAGGAATATCTTGGAGATAAACGAGATTTTAATTCTTACATGGCAGACAAGATGCTTCGCAGAGCTGTAGAACGTGAATTTGAGATAATTGGCGAAGCATTGGGGCGAATTGAAAAAATAGATTCAAAAATTAATATATCAAGCAAAAGACAAATAATCAGCATGCGTAATCGAGTGATTCATGGATATGATAAAATTGACAATGAAATAATTTGGGGTACAATTGTCCGGCACTTACCTACGCTGAAAATCGAAATTGAAAATCTCCTGAAATAATAACAACTGGTTACAATAATTATAAGTTCATGTGGTCGGTACTTCCAAGTCCCGAATCTTTGGGATTGAGCTAACCGAATAAAAATACAAAAACGCTACCTTTGAGCTAAAAGCTAACCCGCGTAACCGGATTTAGTTCAACAGCGGTTTGGCAAAAGTGGCGGTTCATGCATAAATGAAGCCTTGTGTCCAGATCGTTATCTGGATTCAGTGGTAACAAACAGTTTAGGGCTTCGTAATCGCCTACTTCTTGTAGCTGCCAAACGGTAGTTCTCAAATCAATGCTTGCATTGCCTGTTGCATCTGAGAAGCTTCCCGACGGGCTTGTGAGGCAAAATCAACTCCACCGGAAGCAAATATAATGCTGCGTGAGGCATTAATTATCAAACCGATTTCATGATTCCTGCCATGCATAACTACTTGTTCAAGGCTTCCGCCTTGAGCTCCAACTCCTGGCACAAGCAAAAAATGATTGGGAACCAGTTCGCGCACCTTTTTGAACATAGAGTCTTGGGTTGCACCAACCACAAACATCATGTTTTCGGGTGTTCCCCACGAGGCACATTCGGTTAGCGCGGTTTGCCAGAGGCTCAACCCTGATTCCATTGGTTGAAGCTGGAAATCAACAGCTCCCTTATTAGAGGTAAGCGCCAACACGATTGCCCATTTCTCGGGATAGCTCATAAACGGTTGCACTGAATCCGATCCCATATAGGGCGCAACAGTTACAGCATCGAATCCCAACCCGCTTTCATCGTCAAGAAAAGCCTTGGCATATTGTAGCGAAGTGTTTCCAATATCTCCCCGTTTGGCATCGGCAATGGTAAAAATTTCCGGATAATTTCTCCTCAGATACCGAACTGTTTTTTCAAGGCTTTGCCAGCCTGCAACACCGCGGCTTTCATAAAAAGCCAAGTTGGGTTTGTAGGCAACTGCAAGGTCGTGGGTAGATTCAATGATCTGTTTATTGAACTCAAAAACCGGGTCTGCGTTTTGAAAAAGGTGTGGTGGTAGTTTTTCGTACTCCGAATCCAGCCCAATGCAGAGAAATGATTTTTTGATCCGTATTTGTTCAATAAGTAATTCCCTGGTCATAGCATGTTGGTGGTTTTATGCAACAGTTTCCTTCAAGCGCTCAGCATTCTCAGCCAGTTGAAGCGCTTCGATCATATCGCTGATGTCGCCGTCCATGAAGACGGGGAGGTTATAGACCGAGACATTAATACGGTGATCCGTTACTCTGCCTTGTGGATAATTGTAAGTGCGGATCTTTGCCGAGCGGTCGCCTGTGCTCACCATGGTGCGGCGTTTTGATGAAATTTCGTCAAGATATTTCTGGTATTCAAGCTCATAGATGCGCGTGCGCAATACTCCCATCGCTTTTTCGAGGTTCTTGATCTGTGATTTCTGATCCTGGCATTGCACCACGATACCTGTTGGAACATGCGTAAGCCGGATGGCGGAATAGGTTGTATTGACCGATTGCCCGCCCGGGCCTGAGGAGCAAAATGTGTCTTTACGTATATCTTCGCTCTTGAGTTCCACATCAAACTCGTCAGCTTCGGGAAGCACAGCCACAGTGGCTGCCGATGTGTGAACCCTTCCCTGGGTTTCGGTAACCGGAACGCGTTGCACACGGTGAACTCCCGACTCATATTTCAATTGCCCGTAAACGTTTTCACCTGTCACATTTAAAATGATTTCCTTGTATCCTCCTACGGTACCCTCGGTGCTGTCAACCAATTCCATCTTCCAGTTTTGTCTTTCGCAAAACTTGCTATACATTCTGAACAGATCTCCGGCAAATATGCTGGCTTCATCGCCACCAGTACCGGCGCGTATTTCGAGGATGGCATTCTTATCGTCTTGAGGATCAGAAGGAAGCAGAAGAATGTGGATTTCTTCTTCCAGGTTTTCTTTCTCGGCAGTAAGCTGATTCATCTCTTCCTTGGCCATGGAGCGGAAATCTTCGTCCTTCTCGGTGTAAAGCACCGATTTGGCCGATTCCATGTCCTCGGTGATCTTTTTATAGCGCAAATAAGCATCCACAATGGCCTGCAGCTCCTTGTAATCACGGTTGAGTTTTACATAGCGCTTCATATCGCCCATTACAGCGGGGTCGTTGAGCTGCATCTGTATTTCCCGCCACTTGTTGTATATGGCTTCGAGTTTTTCTAACATACTAAATCTTGAACCTTGAAAAGTGGGTGCAAAGGTACAGAAAAAATACACTTTATTATCCAATGGAAACCAGCCCACTCCGTTTGGATCGGGGCGTAAAGGAATTGATTCTAATCTTGTCAAACTGTGAATACATATCCACGTTGTAGTGAGTGATTCTTGGAATGACTTTCCTTAATATACAATGGCCCCCCCAGGCCCCATGATTGTAAGTTTTCCTGTTGGTGCTGCCTCGCAGTGGCCAACAATACGGGCTTCGATGTTGAAACTGAGTGAAATTGCAATGATTTCATCAGCAATATGCTCAGGAACATACAATTCCATGCGATGGCCCATGTTAAAAACCTGGTACATCTCCTTCCAGGAAGCACCTGATTGTTCGTGGATGAGTTTGAAAAGGTGAGGAACCGGGAACAGATTATCTTTTACCACATGAATATTGTGCGCAAAGCGCATGATCTTGGTTTGGCCGCCACCACTGCAATGCACCACACCATGTATGTGAGGGCGTAAATTTTTCATCACTTCTTTGATCACAGGCGCATAAGTACGGGTAGGGGAGAGTGCAAGCTGCCCGACGGTGGTGCCAGGTATTTCGGTTCGGGAGGAAAGTTCAAGGCTGCCTGCATAGACCAGGCTGGAAGGAATCATGGGATCGAACGACTCGGGATATTTTGAAGAGTAAGCCTTGTTGAACAAATCGTGCCGGGCCGATGTCAAACCATTGCTTCCTATACCGCTGTTGTATTCTGTTTCGTAAGTAGCTTGCCCGAAAGATGCCAGGCCTACAATCACATCACCGGCACCGATGTTGGCATTGTTAATGATGTCGTTGCGGTTGGCCCTGGCCACCACAGTGGAGTCAACAATGATGGTTCGTACAAGATCGCCTACATCTGCAGTCTCTCCACCCGTTGACCGGATTCCGATACCTTGGCTGCGCATTTTTTCAAGAAACTCTTCAGTGCCTTGAATGATGGCCTCGATTACTTCGCCGGGGATGAGTTTTTTGTTTCTCCCTATGGTGGATGAAATCAGCAGGTTGTCTGTCACACCGACGCATAACAGATCGTCAATATTCATCACGATAGCATCCTGTGCTATGCCCTTCCAAACGCTAAGATCGCCCGTTTCTCTCCAGTAAATATATGCCAGCGAAGATTTTGTGCCTGCCCCATCAGCATGCACGATGTTGCAATAATCCGGATCGCCGCCCAGGATATCGGGCACGACCTTGCAAAAAGCCTGCGGGTAAATGCCCAGGTCACTATGTTCAATGGCTTTGTGCACGTCTTCTTTCGAAGCCGATACTCCACGCAGGTTATAACGACGCTGCCCGCTCATGCTATTTATTTAGTGTCTTAGAAATGAAAGTCTCAAGCCCATCCCGCATAAGGCGGAACCAAGTCCAAAGTTCCAAAGAAAAAACAACATTTTTCATTGTTA